>JBBIRL010000001.1:0-9149 GCA_037441825.1 Dehalococcoidia bacterium
GGCTGATAAGGACCTTCTTCCCTCTGGCAGTAGTTGTCTTGGCTATCTTCGTGGCGGGACATTACTGCACCTCCGCTGCAAATTATTCAGGCTCCTGGATGAGCAGCCCAAATCAGGCCAAGATAACCGCCTTCATCATTATTTTCATCCTGGTAATAGTAGCAGCGCTGCTATTCTTTTTATTGCTGCGCAAATTGTCGGACCTGCTGCTAAAGGGCAAAGCCGAGATGACGAATAGCGTTATCCCACTTATGGGAATCCTCATTGCTATAGCCCTGGCTGGATTCTTCTACGGATCCGTAGCGCATTGGCTATCTATCTGGCTCGCCAGCCCCACGCAGGCCGCAATGGCTGCCTTCGTTATCATATTTATTCTGGCTGCAGCCGTAATAACCAAACTGTTGCTATCATTAGCATCCATAGTGGAAAAAGCTCCCTATAGCTCATTGGTGAACCGATTCAATGGCCTGGGTGGGACAATCTTAGGTTTGGCAATTGGGGGGTTGCTCTCCGGCGCTCTTATCACCATAGTCGCCAACTTCTACTACGCAAGCGTAGAAACAACAATACGAAACTCCAGCCTTTCTTCCTTTCTCCTGAATAACTTCCCCTTCGTGCTCCGCATCCTTCCCAGAGAATTTGATATCGTGCGCCAGCTTTTTAGCTGAGGGAAGACGCAGCGGCACGATTTGCATAAAACATTCTATATGTTAAAATGAGGGTCAAAGTCTAATTAGAGGCGGGGGGGCAAGCATGAATTGGCTTGACGTCGTTATTATCGTCTTCCTGGTCGTCACAACGATCACCGGCTTAAGCAAGGGATTGATAAAGACCATAATTCCCCTGGTGGGGATTATCATTGGTGTAGTCCTGGCAGGACGCTTCTACGGCTCAGTAGGAGATTGGCTATCCACCTGGCTCCACAGCCCCAGCCAGGCTAACATCGCTGGCTTCGCTATCATCTTCGTAGTGGTTGTGATAGTATCGCTCATAATAGCTTCGCTGCTCAGCAAATTCCTCAGTCTGTTGCTTCTGGGCTGGATCGATAAATTGGGAGGAGCGGCCCTGGGTTTTGTGATAGGCGGTTTTGTAATTGGCGCCATTCTCACTGTAATCACCAAGTATAACTTCCCGGGTATGGAGGGAACTGTTCACAACTCCAGACTTGCCTCCTTTTTCGTCGAACACTTCAATATGGTGCTGCCTTTCCTTCCCAGAGAGTTCGATTCCGCACGCCAGTTTTTCGGCTGAGGTGATTGCCATCTCTCTCGCCGAAGATTACAATGGGAGAGCAGAGAAACCACGGCTTCTGCGTGCTTCATTTCATCATCGTTTCTCACTGAATTTATTATTGAGGGCAATCGGTGAAAGCGCAACATTTACATAGCTGGCAGATGACACCTGACCAAGCCAAAAGGGTACAGCGAGAGCTAGCAGTGATGGTCTCCAGAAGGAACGAGTTCGACGCTGTTCGCCTGGTAGCTGGCGTGGACATCTCAGCACCCAATGCCGCAGGTTTGGCCCGGGCAGCAGTTATTGTCCTCAGTTATCCTGAGCTTGCGCCTGTGGAGAGAAAAGTTGTAACTAAAGAAGTAACGTTTCCCTACGTGCCCGGCCTTCTCTCATTCAGAGAATCGCCTTTAATTATAGCCGCCTGCGAGGATCTGGAAGCCACCCCTGATTTGATTCTCGTGGATGGCCAGGGGATCGCCCACCCGAGGAGACTAGGGCTGGCCTCGCATCTGGGCCTGCTCTGGGATAAACCGACCATAGGCTGCGCAAAATCGCGGCTCTGCGGCGAGCATAAAATGGTGTCAGCAGAGCCAGGCTCTTATGCTGAAATAACTGATAATGGCGAAGTGATAGGAGCAGTGCTCCGCACCAAGGCCGGTGTAGCTCCACTATATATATCGATCGGGCATAAAGTAGACCTGGAAACAGCCATATCCTGGGTGGTTCGATGCTGCCGCGGCCAACGGCTGCCAGAGCCAACGAGGTTAGCACATCTGGCCGCCAGCGGACATCTCGAAGTTGCAAAGCCGGCGGAGACGCAAACCCAGATGAGGCTCAGGATATAGGAAATTATAGCGCAAGAAGGTGTAAAAATGGAAGAACAAAAGCTGAAATTAGAAGAGCTAAAAGGGCGCATCTCTAATATACTGGTGCGTCTTTGACATAGCTGGTAAGGAAAAACAAATCGCCCTGCTTGAGCAGGAGACCGCCCAAGCCGATTTCTGGCAAGACCAGAAGAAGGCTCAGGAAATAATGCGCCACATCTCTCAATTGAAGGAAGTGGTAGCTACCTGGCGCAATCTGGAAAAAAGTGTTGCGGACCTCGAAGTACTGGCGGATTTGTCTGTTAGTGAGGGTGACCATTCTCTGGAAGAGGAGATCCCCGCCGAAATAGAGGAAACAGAGCATCGTCTCGAAGAGCTAGAATTCGAACTTCAGCTCGGCGGCGAGTATGACCGCAGAGGGGCTATGCTGGCGGTACACGCTGGTGCCGGCGGTACAGAATCACAAGATTGGGCCCAGATGCTGCTCAGAATGTACCTGCGATGGGCGGAAAAGCGCCGTTACCAGGCCGAAGTCATCGAGCTTTCCCCCGGTGAAGAGGCAGGGATTAAAAGCGTTCTTATCGAGGTTAAGGGCGACTACGCTTATGGATACCTCAGAGGGGAACGGGGGGTGCACCGATTGGTCCGTATCTCACCTTTCGACGCTTCCCACAGCCGTCACACCTCTTTCGCCCTGGTGGAGGTTATGCCTCTCGTGGAGAGCAACGTGGACATCAACATAGAGCCGGATGAAGTCAGGGTAGATGTCTTTCGCTCCAGCGGACCCGGGGGACAGCATATGCAGAAAACAAGCAGCGCTGTCCGCCTAACTCACCTCCCTACCGGCCTCGTAGTGACTTGCCAAAACGAACGTTCACAGTTGCGAAATAAGGACACTGCAATGAGAGTCCTCCGTTCGCGCTTACTGGAACTCGAACTGGAGAAAAAAGCCAAGGAGCAAGTGAGGTTAAAAGGAGAACACGTCACCGCAGAATGGGGCAACCAGATACGCAGCTATGTACTTCATCCTTATAAAATGGTAAAGGACCACCGCACAGGATATGAGACCAGCAACCCTGCCGCCGTCCTCGAAGGCGACATAGATGAACTGCTCAAAGCATACTTGAGATCAACGGTAGAGAGTAGATGAAAAGATTTGCTCTAATCCTTATAATTCTCTCGCTTTTCCTCGCTATCATCCCCGGCACCAGCCAGGCCCAGGAGGCGATTTCAGCATCCTATGACACCAATATCCAATTCCCCACAGCATTAACCTTTTCCCTGGACGCTAAAAGCAGCGCCAACATTACCCAAATCATCCTGAGCTACAAAATAGACCAGATAACCACTGTCACAGTAATAACTGATGTCGAGCCCCAGTTCAATACTGCCCCTGTGGTAAAAACAAGCTGGGAATGGGATATGAGCACAGTTAGCCTGCCACCGGGCGCAGAGATTCAATATAGCTGGAAAATAGAAGACTCTGCTGGCCATGAGCTTGAGACTCCCTGGAAAACTGTCCAATTCAATGACAATCGCTATAGCTGGAAGAGCCTGACAGAAGGCAAAATAACCCTATTCTGGTATGAAGGTGAACAGTCCTTTGCCCAGGAGTTAATGGATTCTGCCAATTTAGCGCTAGCGAAACTGGCCCAGGACACCGGAGCTCATCTTGAGCAAGCAGTGAATATTTACATTTACTCCAGTTCGCAAGACCTGCTTGGTGCCCTGATCTCTCCGCAGGAATGGACCGGGGGCGTTGCCTTTCCCGAATACGGTATCATAATCATCGGGATAGCGCCTGATAATCTGGCATGGGGGAAAGGGGCTATGACCCACGAACTGGCACATCTGGTGACTTACCAGATGACCTCCAACCCCTACAGTGATATACCAACCTGGCTCAACGAAGGGCTGTCGATGTACGCAGAGGGGACCTTGGACCCTACTTTTGCGTCCTTGCTGGATAAAGCCATATCCGAAGATAAGCTCTTCTCAGTGCAAACCCTCTCAAGCAACTTCCCCGCCGACCCCGGGGCAGCAACGCTCTCATATGCTGAGAGCTACAGCTTGATCCAATTTCTTATCCAGCACTATGGACAGGAGAAAATGCTGAGTTTATTGAGCACCTTCAAACAGGGCTCGACCTACGATGATGCTCTGAAGAAAGTTTACGGCTTCGATACTAACGGCCTTGACAATCTCTGGAGACTGAGTTTAGGCCTGGAACCCAGGCAAGCGACTCCTACTCCACAGGCTACGCCGACACCCAAAACTGGCTTCCTCGGCTGCCGGGAGACCTCCGCTAAAACTGCACACAATGGTGTGGCATGGCTTGGAGCACTGGGTATATTAGTGCTTCCAGTACTCGGAGAGGCTATTCGACTCAGGGCACGGCGAGGCAAACGATGAAAAGGAAACTGCGATTACCTCTACTTCTGACCATCTGCCTTTCCATCGTGCTATCTCTGCTCGGTAGCGGGTGCGCATCAAATCAAGGCACCCTCAACCTATTCGGCAGCAGCCCCTTAACTCTTGATCCCGCTATGGCGAGAGACTCCACTTCTCTAGAATACATCGCTGAAATCTTCAGCGGACTGGTTTGCTTCGACCCCAATCTCAAAATCACGCCTGACATCGCCGGGAGTTGGGATATTACAGGTAATGGTACAATATATACCTTCCATCTGCGCCAAGGAGTGGAGTTTCACAGCGGGAAAAAGGTCACAGCAAACGACTTCAAGTATTCGCTAGAACGGGCCTGCGACCCGGCGACAGGGTCACAGACCGCAGAGACTTACCTCGGCGACATAGTCGGCGTGAAAGAGAAACTCCAAGGCAAGGCAAATGAGGTCAGCGGAGTCAAAGTAATTGATGACTATACTTTGCAGATAACTATTGATGCACCCAAGGAATACTTTCTTGCCAAACTCACCTATCCCACAGCCTTTGTCGTTGACAAAGCCAATGTGGAATCGGGCAATAATTGGTGGAGAACACCCAATGGAACGGGGCCATTCAAGCTCAAGCAATGGAAAGAGGGCAGCAGCATCACCCTGGAGAGAAATGAGCTCTATTACCTGGAACCAGCCAAATTGAGACAGGTCGTCTATACCCTACAGGGCGTGCCCATGACAATGTATGAGGACGGGAAAATCGACGTCGCCCCCGTGTACCTGGGAGACATAGAGAGAGTCCTCGACCCATCTAACCCTTTGCACAAAGAGCTTTCTGTAGTCCCAGGACTCAGCCTGTATTACATCGGCTTCAACACAGCTAAGCCACCCTTTGACGATGTCAAAGTGCGGCAGGCATTTTCTTATGCTATAGACAAAGACAAGATAATAGATTTGGTACTTAAGGGCGTGGTGAAAAAAGCAGAGGGCATATTGCCTCCGGGTATGCCTGGTTACAACGAAAATATCAAAGGGCTGGACTTTAATGTAGAACGAGCCAAGCAATTGATCGCAGAATCAAAATACGGTAACGTGTCCAACCTCCCTCCCATCACTCTTACCACCTCGGGTCTGGGCATCATCTCAAACATAGAAGCAGCCCTGGTAGATATGTGGCAGCACAACCTGGGAGTGAATGTAGAGGTCAGGCAATTGGAACCCGATAGATACCCTTACGAAATCATGGAGCAAAAGAACGAAATGTTCACCCAGGGCTGGGGGGCCGATTATCCTGATCCGCAAAACTTCCTCGATATTCTGTTTCACAGCGGGACTAAGGACAATATAGGCGAATACAGCAACCCCGAAGTAGATGCTCTGCTAAAAAAGGCTGGAGTGGAACAAGACCCAGCTACAAGAATGAATCTGTATCAGCAAGCGGAGCAAGTGATTGTGAACGATGCTGCTTGCCTGCCGATATTCTTCGATGTTAGCTATACTCTGGTCAAGCCCTATGTAAAAGACTTACCGCTCACCCCAGAGTGGATACCACGCTTGAAATACGTCTATATCGAGCCACACTAAAGACCGTCTACTTTCCGCCGGTCTGCCGCCAGACATGATAGATGCGCTGCAGGGCAGTGAAATTTGATAGTACCGCTATTATCCACAGAATCACTATCATCTGGTTAGCGATAAGTCCGATAGCCAGCAAGACTATCCTCTCAGTGCGGGTGAAAAGCCCCACCTCATCCTTAAGCCCCAGCCCCTCAGCTCTCGCCCTGGTATAGCTGGTAGCCATGGAGCCCGTCAGAGCGGCACCTATCAGCACTATCTGGTGATATGAACCCTGGCTGGCATAATAGGCCAATAAGCCCAGAAACAGCGCTGCATCTGAGAAGCGGTCAAGACTGGAGTCGAGGAAAGCACCGAATTTAGTGCTGCGCCCAGTGGCGCGAGCCAGCGCCCCGTCGAGGAAGTCAAGCGACGCCGTGAGGAGCACCAGGAAGCCACCTAAAAAAAAGCGGCCTGTAGATAATACCCAAGCCACAGCCAATACCGTTGTAAAGCCAAAAACAGTTAAAGCGTTAGGGCTTATCCCGATTTTGGCCAGCAACATTGCTGGGAATTTGCTAACACGCTGCGCCAGGGTGTGACGAACCTTGGCAAGCACAGGCAATCTCCTTATTTACTACCCCGGTACGGCGTTGTAGCAACTTCTCGTAGTATTCCATCACCTTCCGGGCAACCACCTCCCAGCTATAATCCCTGGCTTTGAGCTTACCTCTCTCCCCCATCTTCTCCCGCATCGACTTATCACGAAGCAGGCTCATGAGAGCGCTAGCAAGTGCTTTTTCATCTTGAGGCTTTACTAACAGCCCCTCGACGCCATGGCTTATAAGGCCAGCATAGCCTGGAATATCTGAGGCAACAATTGGCTTACCGGTAGCCATCGCCTCCATCAAAACCATGCCGAAGCTCTCCCAGCCCGTAGCGGGGGAACAGAAGATATCGGCAGTATTGTAGTAACGAGGCAGGTCCTCGAAAGATACGTAACCAGCGAAAACGACATCCTTCAAATTGCGTTTAGCAGCAATCTTTTCATATTTCTGACATAAGCGACTGGGAGGACTCACGACGATAAGACGACATTGGGGAAATTCTCTCTTTACACGCTCGTAAGCGCCGAGCAAGTATTTGAATCCCTTCCTTTTCTCTACCCTGCCCACAAACAGGATATTCAGCTTATCGTCGCGGTACTTTTCTACAGGAGGCACTTTATCAGTGAAACGCTCCAGGTCTATACCATTGGGAATTATCACATAGTCTCCGGGGAAATATCTACTGACGAACTCCATCGCTGCTTTGGAGACTGCTATCTTACCATCGAGCTTGTTCATCCACCTTTTGAGCAGCGGCTTCCATATGGTATAACCAAAGCTGTTGCTGCGAGTGGCATGAAAAGTGCCGACAATGAGCATTCCCTCTGCGTGGTGCAACACGGAGACCGCTAAAGCCGGCATCAGCGGCTCATGGATGTGCACCACATCGAATTTCTCCTGTTCCAGTATTTTCCTTATACGGTTGGAGAAAAGTAACATCGGCGACACCGGCGAACGGACTACTGAGCCGCTGGCACGGATAGCGACAGGCTTCCCTATGACTATGGCGCTCCCATTCTCTCCAGTATTCTTGGGTTTTGAGGAGGGAGCGATTATCTTCACTTCATGTCCCATGCGGATGAAATGCTCCTCAAGAGAAGCTATATGGTTATTTACCCCGCCAGGATAAGCATAATCATAAGGAGAAACCAGAGCTATTTTCATGCTCCCTTACTTCTGTTTTCTCTGCCTTCTCGCTTTGCCGCCAGATTCTTTCGCCAAGCCTTCCTCCTTGGCACCGGCAATGAAATCCTCAGTCAACTTTAGAGCCTGGCTATCTGTATACTGAACCGGTGGAGACTTCATAAAGTAAGAAGAAGGTCCAACAAGTGCCCCGCTCAGGCCCCGGTCCCTGCCAAGTTTACAACATCGTATGGCATCAATGACCACCCCAGCCGAGTTAGGGCTGTCCCACACCTCCATCTTAAGCTCCAGATTCAGTGGCACATCTCCAAAAGTGCGCCCCTCCATCCGGATATAGCACCACTTGCGATCTAACAGCCAGGGCACATAATCACTGGGGCCAACGTGGATGTTATCCGGGTCAAGTTTATAGTCAAGCTGAGAGGTTACAGCGTCTGTCTTGGATATCTTCTTGGATTCCAGGCGCTCACGCTCCAGCATGTTATAGAAATCAGTGTTGCCGCCGAAGTTCAACTGGTATGTCCTCTCCAGCTTAACGCCGCGCTCACGGAAGAGTCTGGTCAGAACACGATGAGTAATAGTTGCGCCAACCTGTGACTTTATGTCATCGCCGATGATCGGCAGTCCCACATCCTCAAACCGTTTCTGCCAGTACTTCTCGCGTGCAATAAACACCGGGATGCAATTGATGAGGCCGCATTTAGCGGCAAGCACCTGCTCCACATACCACTTAGTAGCCATCTCGCTGCCCACAGGTAGATAGCTAATAACGACATCGACCTTCCTATCCTTGAGGATTCCCACGATATCTGCAGTAGAGCCCGGGGCCTTGGTAATGACCTTGGAAAGGTATTTCCCCAGGCCATCATGAGTCATGCCCCGTTCTACCACTACCCCCGTAGTGGGCACATCGCAGAACTTGATAGTATTGTTCGGCAGAGTGTAAATAGCCTCCGCCAGGTCTTTGCCCACCTTATTGATATCTATATCGAAGGCAGCCACAAAATTGATGTCCCGGATATGATAGCCTCCCAGATTGACATGCATCAGTCCAGGGACGAAATCATCTTCGGCAGCGTTACGATAGTAGTACACCCCCTGAACCAGCGATGAGGCACAATTACCAACTCCGATTATAGCCACATTAATTTTACCCAAGTATTAAACTCCTTTCCTTAATGCGCTGAGATCGCCCTCTCTCAGCCAGCCCACCCGGCGCAGGCTTGCCCCGGGAAGAATCTTGTGCTATCCTCGATAGCACTAAAATGCTTTACGACTTCCACACTCATACATCCATAAGCGACGGCGCTCTCTCGCCACTGGAACTGGTGCGCAGAGCGCTTGTCAACGGTTACCATGCTATTGCGATCACCGACCATGTTGGTATCGGC
>JBBIRL010000001.1:9159-34488 GCA_037441825.1 Dehalococcoidia bacterium
ATCTGAAACGACTGATAACTGAGATTACTGCCGATTGTGCCCTTGCTCAAAGCCACTGGAACATAACAGCAATCCCTGGGGTGGAACTTACCCATCTGCCAGCTACGGCAATCGCCGAAGCCGCAAAGAAAGCGAAGGGACTGGGAGCGAAGCTGGTGGTAGTTCATGGTCAAACTGTTGCCGAACCTGTTGAACCAGGCACAAACCTGGCTGCCCTCAAATCGCCGCATGTTGATATCTTAGCACATCCTGGAATGTTAACGTTAGAAGAAGCAAAACTGGCGGCTGCCAATGGCATCTACCTCGAAATCACAGCCCGAAAACAACATTCTGTCACGAACAAACATGTTGCCGAAATGGCCCGCCGCGCCGGAGCAAAGCTCATCATAGATTCAGACGCACACGAAGAATCCGACCTGCTAACTCCTGAGCTAGCCTATACTATCGCTAAGAGCGCCTCGCTCACCGAGGCCGAAATTACTGACGCACTGCAAACCAGTCCCCAGGCCTTGCTCAAGAAAATTCTTCCACAGTGAGCTATCCCTTGCTTGAGTAACTGTTGCCTGCTTTCTTTTTAACTGTGTAGACTATACAACTTTGAGTGCAAAAGTCAAGTTTTGTCACGTTTTCGGAAAACCTTTTCCGGCTTCCAGCAACCTCGCTCCTCATCATAGCGAAGAATGGCGATAAAGCGCCCGTCCCTGGCATAAGCCCGACAAATCTTTTCAGAGACCTCTGTTCCCTGCGTTAAAGCTAAGGGGCGACCGTTTATTACAGCTTTCTCATTCTCTTCATCCACAATTATCGCTGGCAAGTGAAGCACCGCCACATCTATAGGATGAAGAAGCTCAGCGCAGTGCCCTTGCCGGAATGCATCCTCAAGTTTGGTGATACTAACCGCATCACTGATAAGAAAAGGCCCGCTCTTCAAACGGACCAGGTTTCTCAAATGCGCGCCACAGCCCAACTTTTGCCCGAGGTCATGGGCTAAGGAGCGAATGTAAGTCCCTTTGCTGCACTCCACCTCCAGGGTAAATACAGGGAGATTCCCATCCACTATCTCCAGACGGGAGAGCTCAACCCTCCTCGCCTTTCGGGGCAACTCAACTCCTGCCCTGGCCCAACGATATAGAGGTACGCCTTGTTGCTTAATGGCGCTGTACATGGGCGGGGTCTGGTCTATGAAACCGATAAAGGAGGCTAATGCCGTCTCGACCTGTTCTTTAGTCAAGAGAGAAGCATCACAACGCTGAGTTACTTTCCCGGCAGCATCATAAGTATCGGTAGCTATTCCTAATTCAATCTCAGCTCGATAAATCTTTGTTGACTCAGCCAAAAACTCAATCAGCCGGGTCCCTTGGCCAAGGCAGACAGGCAACACACCCGTAGCTTCAGGGTCCAGAGTGCCAGCATGCCCCACGCGCCGCTCCCCACTCAACCTCCTCACAAGAGCCACCACCCCAAAAGAGGTTTTCCCTCGAGGCTTATCTAAATTCAGGATTCCATCAATGGTCAACTCTTGTCCGCTTTATCAGCACTATCACTGGGTGCCACTTCCTTAATTAACTGAAGCAGGCGACTCCCGCGCTCGATAGACTCATCCCGGTAGAAACTTAGCTCGGGGGTATAGCGCAGCGACAGACGCTCACCTAAGCCTTTGCGCAGGAACCCCGAGGCGGCAGCAAGCCCTTTCTCTACCTGCTTCTTCTCCTCCTCCGTGCCCATAATACTGACGAAAACCTTGGCATGCCTTAAGTCAGGAGAAGTAACTACCTCGGTCACACTGATGAGACCGCTTAATCTCGGGTCTCTGACCTCACGCCTGATCAACTCGCTTATCTCTTCACGGATAAGCTCGCTAACACGCTCCCTGCGCCGTGTTCCCATGTCGCCCCGATCTAGGGCACGATAGCCTACATTTTCTCTTTTCTGTAGGTCTCGATAATATCGCCCACATCGAATTCCGGAAAGCCCTCGACGCCAACACCACACTCGAAACCCGCTGTGATTTCACGGACATTCTCTTTGAAATGCTTCAGGCTTGACACTTGCCCCTCGAAAACAGGTTGCCCTTTGCGCAAGACCCTGGCCGATGCCCCGCGACTGATCTTGCCATCGGTTACATAAACACCTGCTATCTTGCCCTGCCTGGTGCTGAAAGTAGCTCTTACCTCACCATGCCCCTCAATGACATCCACATAGGTCGGTTCCAGCATGCCAGCCAATGCTTTTTCAACATCCTCAACCAGCGTGTAAATCACCTGGTATGAACGGATATCGACACCTTCCATATCGGCAAGACGTTTTGCCCCCGGCTCCGGGCGAGCGTTGAATCCAATGATGATACCCTTGGAAGCGATAGCCAGCAACACGTCGTTCTCGGTTATGCTGCCGCTCCCCGAATGGACAATCCTTACCTTGACCCCCCCACTCCCCAGACGCTCCAAAGAGTCCCTAATCGGTTCTATACTCCCCTGAACATCGGTCTTTAGGATTATGTTAAGCTCTTTTACATTCCCTGCTTGAATCTGAGCGAACAGGTTACTCAGCTTGGGAACTTTGGAGGCGCTGCTCATATCTTTCTCTCTCTGCTGCCGCTGCACCTCAGCTCTCGCTTCCTTCTCTCCGCTGACTACAGTCAATGTATCACCTGCCTGAGGAACACTGCTCAGCCCCAGCACCCCAACAGGAGTAGATGGCTCTGCTTTCTTCACGCGTTTGCCCTTATCATCGAACATCGCCTTGACTTTGCCCCAAATGTCGCCGACCACAACGTAATCACCGATTTCGAGAGTGCCTGTCTGTACCAGAACTGTAGCCATGGGGCCTCTGCTACTATCCAACCTGGCCTCGATGACCACACCTATAGCCGATCGGCCGGGGTCGGCCTTTAGCTCGAGAATCTCAGCAACGATAAGCAAGTTCTCCAGCAGATCGGGTATGCCATCGCCTCGTTTGGCGGATACTGGCACACAGACAACGTCCCCTCCCCACTCCTCAATGATCACGCCATTATCAGCGAGCTGCTGCTTGACTCGGTCAGGGTTAGCAGTCGGTTTATCTATCTTGTTGATAGCGACTACAATAGGCACCCCCGCAGCCTTGGCATGGCTTATCGCCTCCACTGTCTGAGGCATGACACCATCATCCGCAGCTACGACCAGGACAGCGATGTCAGTAACCTGGGCCCCGCGGGCCCGCATCGCAGTGAATGCTTCGTGGCCGGGTGTATCGAGGAAAGTAATCTTCTGGCCATGAATCTCAACCTGATATGCGCCGATATGTTGCGTGATTTGGCCGGCTTCCGTATCAACCACATTAGTCTGCCTTATTGCGTCGAGTAGTTTAGTTTTACCGTGGTCGACATGACCCATGATAGTCACCACAGGAGGACGCAACTTTACCCCTTTGCCCGTCTCGGCAATGCGGGTCTTGGCGGCTGCTTGAGGAGACTGAGGCTCCTCTTTAGACTCAAAGCCTAGGTCGGTAGCGACAATAGCAGCGGTTTCATAATCTACAACCTGATTGATATTGGCCATAACCCCGTTTCGCATCAAACATTTGATTGCATCTATGCCGCTGACCTTCAGGATATCAGCCAACTGCTTCACCGTCAGTCTGCGCGGGATAACAACCTCCGGTTTAGCCGCTGGTTTAGCTTCTGATTTGGCCTCCGCTTTTCCAGCAACCGGTGTCTTGCCTTGGGCAGCCTGTCCTTCGCTGCCTACTTTACGCTTCATTCACACGCTCCTTCGCTATGAAGCTCAGAACGGTGTTCCACACCACTACCGACCGTGAGCAGTGACTTGCTGTACTCCAGAAGCTCGGCGCGCTGCTCAGAACTTATCTCTGTCTTCAGAGAGTGTTCAAGCCTTTTCTTAGTCAACCCAGCCTCCCAACAGTCCTGCGTCCTACAAAGATATGCACCTCGCCCTGCTTTTTTGCCTCTATTGTCTATCTCCAGAGTTCCCTGCGGGGTGCGCACAATCCTCACCATCTCCCACTTCGGTCTCTTCTGGCGGCAAACAATGCAGGTGCGCTCAGGAACATGCTTAGGACGTTTTTGAGGCCCTGCCATCTACTATTTTACTCCTCCAGGTCTTCTTCTAACTCGTCAAGGGCAGGCACTTTGTGCTTGCGGGCTCTCTTCGCCTTCCCACTCTCCAACTTATCTTCCTTAAAGGTCTTCTTCTTTTTCTCCTTCTTCTTAACATCAGGCTTAGGAGCCTTAGGAGCAAAAATATCCTCAGCAAAGCGTATTTGCGGTTTCTCAGCAGGCACTTCAACCTCAGGAGGAGGTTCATAGGGAATAGCCTCAACCTCTTCCTCAACTTTCTGAGGCGCTGCCACAGTCTCCTCAACCTGAACACCTACTTCACTGACCTCTCCCTCCTCTTTCACCAGAGGCGCAGGCCCCTTTACCCGTGCTATCCGCTCCTTAACCTGAGCCACCTCTTCCTCTACCTTAGCCGGCTCCTCAGCCACAGCCACCGGAGGCGCCTCTTTCACCATTGTCTTTCTCTCCGCCTCAGCAACACTGGCGCTCTTGATGTCGATCTTCCATCCGGTTAGCTTGGCTGCAAGCCTGGCATTCTGCCCCTCTTTGCCAATAGCCAGGGAGAGTTGGCCATCAGGCACAACCACAACTGCAGACTTCTCTGCTTCGTCGATATCCACATTCACCACCTGGGCAGGACTCAAGGCATTGGCTACGAATACCTTGGGATGAGCATGCCATTGAATCACGTCTATCCGTTCACCACCCAGCTCATTGACTACATTCTGAATCCTCACACCACGCAGCCCAACGCATGAGCCCACAGGATCAATTCCCTCCTGCTGAGCTGCCACTGCTACTTTGCTGCGAAAGCCCGCTTCCCGCGCTACCGCCTTAATCTCCACTATCCCATTATTAATCTCGGGCACCTCCAACTCGAATAGGCGGCGCACCAGATTAGGGTGAGAACGCGATAATATGAGCCTTGGCCCCTTATTGGTGCGATTCACCTCCAGCAGGTACAGTTTGAGCCTTTGCCCCACCCGATAACGCTCCGTCCGCATCTGCTCAGCAGAGGGGAGTACACCCTCAGCTTTGCCCAGGTCGATAATAGCCTGTCTCGGCTCCACCCTCTGTACTATCCCGCTGACGATGTCTCCTTCTCGATCTACGTACTCTCCAAATATAAACTCGCGCTCCGCTTCACGAAGTCGCTGTAAGACCACCTGCTTGGCAGTCTGGGCAGCGATACGCCCAGCGTGAAATTGCGTGGACTCTAGAGAAATGCTTTCCCCTAACTTGGTATCCTTCTTAATCTTCTGCGCTTCAGCCAAAGAGATCTCCCGATAGAGATCGGTCGGCTTCTCGACCACTGTCTTGAGAGTATAGACCTTAACATCACCGCTGGCCGGGTTTATCTTCACCGAGATATTATGTTGTGCTCCCAGGTCGTCCTTCTTGAAGGCGGAGACCAATGCCGCCTCCACCGCAGAGAAGACAACATCTTTGGGCAAATTTCTTTCCGCTGCTAACTGAGTGATAGCAAGTATGAAATCCGTCTTCATCCCGACCTGGCCTCCTTTGACCCCCCACAACCCCCAATCAATTAAAAAAGTGGGTAAAACCCACTTACAATAACTCCCTCGTACGAGCACTATAGCACTTTTCGGGGTAGAATGCAACCCCTTTGGCCCGTTCGGGGGCCCCCAAATGTGGGGGCGAACCAATGTGTTCGCCCTTTAAGCGGTGCTTATTTCAAGATAGTTTTGAGCCTCTCAGCCACCCCGGCCAGAGGCACAAGCTCGATATCCTTCCCGGTGCGCAGCTTCACCTCAGCGCTGGACGACTTCAGGGTGCGGCGGCTCACCGTGAGCCGTACGGGCATTCCCAGAAGGTCGGCATCGTTGAACTTAACCCCCGGCGACTCGTTGCGGTCATCGAAGAGCACCTCAAATCCCTTACGGCAAAGCTCAGCATAGAGCTTCTCCGCAGCCTCAGCCCCCGCTGCCTCATCCATGCCCAGGGCGCAGAGATAGACCTGGTAAGGCGCTAGAGAGACGGGCCAGATGATACCCTTCTCGTCGTGGTTCTGTTCGATCACCGCTGCCAGAAGCCGCCCGATGCCGATACCGTAGCATCCCATGACCAGAGGCTTCTGCACGCCATCACGGTCTATATAGAAAGCACCCTGCCTCTGGCTGAACACAGTGCCCAGCTTAAATATGTGCCCTATTTCAATTCCGCGCATCGACATCAGTGGACTGCCACACTTGAGGCACTGGTACCCTGCCTTAGCCAGAGCTATATCAGTGACAAGGTCTACGGCAAAGTCACGAGGGTAGCTGGCATTTTTGAGGTGGTAACCATCTTTATTGGCTCCCACGACGAAATTATATCCCGAAGTTATCGAGTCGTCAGCTATAACCTTTACCCCTTTAAGTCCTATGGCCGATGCCGAGCCAGCCACCAACCCCGACTTTTTAACCTCCTCGTCATTGGCCAGCCTTAGCTCGGAGCACTTCAGGGCGTTCTTAAGCTTGACCTCATTTACCTCCAGGTCGCCCCTGATGGTAACAAAGACCAGCTCGCCGTCCGTCGAGTAGAAAACAGCCTTCAGGGTACGGTTTGGGGGCACACCCAGGAAGCTAGCCACCTCCTCGATAGTCTTAGCTCCAGGCGTAGCCACCTCCTGAAGGGGAAGAAGCGGTTCCTCATCCAGCTTTGCCTTCACAAAGCCAGCTCTCTCTGCATTAGCCACATAGCCGCAGTGACTACAGTAGATAATCTCGTCCTCACCGATTTCGGTCGCCACCATGAACTCGTGAGAGTCTTTGCCGCCAATGGCGCCGCTATCGGCCTCTATGAGCATGGCGTTAAGCCCACAGCGGGTATAGATATTTTTGTAGGCCTGGGTCATACTCTTGTAGCTCAAATCCAGAGCCGTCTCATCAGCATCGAAGCTATAGCAGTCCTTCATGCTGAACTCGCGTACCCTCAGTAGCCCGCCGCGGGGCCGCGGCTCATCGCGGAACTTGGTCTGTATCTGGTACAGCATCAAGGGCAGGTCGCGGTAGCTCTTTACATAGCGGCGGGCAAGCTCCGTGACCATCTCCTCGTGAGTAGGTGCCAGGACGAGCTTACGCTCACGGCGATCTATGACAGTGAACAGACCTTTGCCGAAGGCGAGGTCACGCCCGCTCTCCTGCCACATCTCGAGGGGCTGGAGCACAGGCATACACAGTTCCTGGGCACCGGCGGCGTCCATCTCCTCGCGGATAATCTGCTCCATCTTGCGCAGCGCCCGCCATCCCAGCGGCAGATAGGAATAGATTCCCGCCGTCAACTGCTGAATCATCCCCGCCTTGAGCAAAAGCTGGTGACTGGCGGTCTCTGCCTCAGCCGGCACCTCCCGCAACGTTTTACCGAATAAATTTGATAGACGCATCTTAACTACTCTCCAAATGGTTCTTACTACTCCTTTAACTTACCCTCTATGTAAGACAGAAATTCCCTCGCTCTCTTTAGCAATTCCTTAGCCTCAATCTCAGTAATCAACCCCACTTCATCATACACTGTGCGATGTCGTTTCCTCCTCACCCGGTCAAAATAAGAGATTGATTTCTTATAAGGCTTGAATGCTACCGTTTTTGACAAGTTCCTCAATCGACATCAAGTCTACCCTTAAGCATCATCTTATCTTCCTTCGTGATTCGTCTGATAAACGGCTCACCCATTTTGTTTCTTCGCGCAAATTCTTTCTTCGCCATCAAAGTATAGTTTATCTCCCGCCCTATTTCATTCTCGATGTCGGAAATAAGTCTGTGTAGTTCCTCTTCCTCAATCGTTCCCACAACGAAAAGGTCGATATCGCTGCTCTTTCTTTCCTCACCTTTTGCCACCGAACCATAGATGAAAGCAATCTCTATTCGACTTGAATCCTTGAGCTTATTTCGCAAGTAGTCGCCAAGCCCGACAGTGGAATATATGATTTTCTTTAATTCAGCAAAGAAGGGGAACTCCTTAACAACCTCGAAGTATTTGCGGTTTCCTTCTCGGTGAGCTTTAAGCAGTCCTGCCTTCTCCAGATAACCCAGTTCGCGTCTCGCTGCATTCAAAGGCTCGCCTGTAAGCTTAGCTACTTCCCTGGTATAAAAAGCCTTCTCTGGGTTCGTGAGGAAAAGTTTGAGCAGATTGCGCTTGGTTTTCGAGGTAATAAAATATTCTAACATGCCTGGCCTGAACACAATTTATGTCCTATCGTATACTCTTTGTGTTCAACTGTCAAGCCAATTCTTTGATAAAACTCAATGAACTACAAATCCGCCGTTTATGGTTCGACAAGCTCACCACGAACGGCAGGCTAGTCTCCGCCTCTGCCGGCATCTCTCGCAACGTTTTACCGAATAAGTTGGATAGACAGATGTTCTACCTCCGATTTTGGATCATGATGGATAAAAACCATTTTCAAATCGGATGTCCATTAGGCACTGAGGACATTTAATAATACTTCCTGGCGCAAGATTCGCCCATAGATTGAACCCAATTCCGCAATTTCCATAGGGACAAGAAATATCCAGACCCTTCAAGGGATAACCAAAAGTACGCTCCTGTTTATAGTCATCAAGAATTGACCTCATAGCCTCCCTATTTTGATCAGAACTCACCCCATAAAGCCAATAATTATTCAGATAAGGCACTGGAAAATTCATATCGACACCTTCGTCAGTGACTACCCAAATATCAATGTGATGCTGACAGGCCATACCAATTTCAAACGCAATCCAATTTTGGGTATATTTCCAGTTGGGATCATAGGGATATGATTGTGCTGCTGATAACTGGTGTCCAACCAATAGAAACACCGCTCTCGATCTTCCTATGGCATTCTTAATAGTTTGCCACGCTGGTATCTCGATTGTCTCAAATTCTGAACGAAATGCCCTAATTCCTACCCGTGCACAGATTCTGTCGAAGGCATCACAAAACTGCATATCTTTCTGTGTATGAGAGACGAAAAGCTGGTAATCCATTTGTCACCTCTCTACTTTAGCGACCTCCACCATCAATGCCTCGAGGAAATCAGCTTCCTCGACCGTGCGTACCTTCTCGCCCTTCCTGAAGATGACGCCCCTGCCCTTGCCGCAGGCGATGCCCACATCGGCGTCCTTAGCTTCACCGGGGCCGTTCACCACACACCCCATCACAGCCACCTTAATCGTTTTTTTAACCCCTTTCAGCCTGTCCTCGACTATCTGAGCCAATCCCACAATATCGGTCTCAGAGCGTCCGCAGGAAGGACAGCTTACCAGCGTAGGCCCGTGCTCCCTCAGCTTCAAAGACTTCAGTATCTCGTAGGCAGCCTCCACCTCCTGGCAGGCATCGGCGGTGGTCAGCGACACCCTGATGGTGTCCCCGATGCCCTCGTAGAGCAATATGCCCAGCCCCACCGCGCTGCGGATAGCCCCGCCCCAGGGCAAACCAGCCTCTGTGATGCCCAAGTGCAGCGGATAGGGAATCTTCTTGACGATAGCTTCGTACGCCTCGATGGTAGTGGGGACATCGAAAGCCTTGAGCGAGACCTTAATCATGTCGAAATCGAGGCTCTCCAGCAGCCGAATCTCATCCAGTGCAGCATCCACCATACGCTGCACTACCGGCGCTTTCTTTTTCAATGACTTCGGCAGGCTGCCTGCGTTCACGCCTACCCGTATGGGCACTTCTCTCTCCCTGGCTGCATGCACCACAGCGGCAATGTGTTCAGGATCGCTGATGTTGCCGGGATTCAGCCTTAAGCCGTCAGCACCCGACTTCAGCGCCGCCAGAGCAAGACGGTAGTCGAAATGGATATCCGCAATAATAGGAATCGAGACCTTCTTCTTTATGTCAACAATAGCCTGGGCAGCAGCCATATCGGGCACCGCCACCCTCACAATCTCACAGCCGCACTCCTCAAGCTGATGTATCTGGTTTACAGTCGCCTTGACATCGCGGGTGTCGGTCTTGGTCATAGATTGCACCACGATCGGCCCGGCGCCGCCAATCTCCACTCCGCCGATCCTGATTACCTTCGATGCCCGACGTTTCATCATGGAGTGAGACTCCCCCCTCTGATCACGCGCACTATATCGAAGTAGCTTATCACCAGTATCAGAGCGATGAGCATAACAAAACCTATATAATGAATCAACCCCTCAGTTCGAGGCGAGACGCGCTTCCCCCGCCTCACCACCTCCAACAGCACAAACGCAATTCTCCCTCCATCAAGCGCCGGCAAAGGTAATATGTTTACTATCGCCAGGTTCATACTGATGAAGGCTATGAACTGTAACAGGTAGGAAGGACCGGCTGCTCTCACCTCACCCGTGAGCTGGAAGATGCCGACTGGACCGGTGACCTCCGGCGCCTTCTTTTGCACAAACCAGCTCGTTATCTGATTCCCCATCAAGACGAAAGTGTCCTTGATTGATGAAATGCTCTTGGGCACAGCTTTCCAGAATGGGTCGGACTGCGTAACATTTCCGGTAGGCACCATGCTCATCTGTACGCCCACCGCCCCCTCGCCGGAAGGAGGATTCCATCGCGGGACCACCGTAGCCGTCTTCGGATTTCCGTCCGCACCTCTGAGTTCTAATGTGATCTTATTCCCCAAATCGAGATTAATATCATAGATAACATCCCCGATATTCTTGATAGAATGCCCGTTTATGCTGAGCAAGGTATCACCGGGCACAATTCCCGCCGCAGCCGCAGGCGAGTCCGGCGCAACTTGCTCTATCACGACATCCCCCACGGCCACCTGTCTGGGAACCATAAAGGCAATGGTCAGGAGCAAGATAGGAAGTATGGCATTCATGAGCGGGCCCGCCGCCAGGGTCGCCAGTCTGACTGCAGGCCTCTTGCTGGCAAAACTTCTGGGCTCGCCTGGGTCCTCCTCCCCCAGCATTTTGCAGAATCCGCCCAAAGGAATCCAGTTAAGCGAATATATCGTCTCGCCGCGCCTGATGCCGAAAATCCGGGGCGGAAAGCCCATGCCGAATTCCTCGACCTTTATCCCCGACAGCTTGGCGGCAACAAAGTGTCCCCCTTCATGAACGAAGATTAGAAGCCCGAGGATGAGAATAAATATTATCAGGGTTACTACAAACATCCCTCGCCTCAAAATCCAGCCCTGGCAGCATCCCTGGCCCAGGCATCGGCGGCGATAATATCTTGCAAAGAAGGTTGACTTACCCCACTATGGCGCTGTAGTATCTTCTCTACGAGACGACCTATATCCAGAAAGCCTATCTTCTTCGCCAGGAAAAGCTCCACAGCTACCTCATCGGCAGCGCAGAGCACTGCCGGATAGGTCCCTCCCTTTTCCGCAGCCTCCCGGGCAATCCTCAAACAGGGGAACCTGTCTAAATCCACCGCCTCGAAGTTAAATGAGCCTATCTTGCCGAAGTCCATCCTGGAGCGAAAAGCTCCCTCCCAGCGCTCGGGGTAGGTCAGCGCGTACTGAATAGGCAATCTCATGTCGGGAAGGCTCAGTTGCGCCTTCGTCGAGCCGTCCACCAACTCCACCATGGAATGAATTATGCTCTGGTGATGAATCACCACCTCAATGTGGTCAAAAGGGACACCGAAAAGCCAGTGCGCTTCGATAATCTCCATGCCCTTATTCATTAAAGTAGCGGAGTCGATGGTCACCTTGGTCCCCATCTGCCAGGTGGGATGTCTCAGAGCCTCCGCAGGGGTGACCCCGGCAAGCTGCTTAATAGTCCTGGAACGGAAGGGGCCGCCGGAGGCAGTCAGTATAAGTCTGGCGATATCCTTCCTATCCTCGCCGCGCAGGCATTGCCAGATAGCGCTATGCTCACTGTCTATGGGCAGTATCTCAACACCCTGGCGTTTTGCCTCAGCAGTTACAACCTCCCCGGCCATCACCAGCACCTCTTTATTGGCCAGGGCGACTGCCTTCCCGGCGCGGATAGCAGCCAGAGTAGGCCCCAGGCCGGCTTTGCCCGCAGTGGCTACAACCACGAGCTCGACGTCAGGATGAGCAGCTATCTCCTCCATAGAGAGGTGGCTTGCTCTGGGCATTCTCTCTCCCCTGAGTCCCGACTCTGTGGAGACCAGCTTGGGTTTGAACTCGCGAAGCTGCGCCTTCAGCAGGGTGAGATTCCTGCCCCCTGTCAGGGCAACAACCTGGAATCTCTGAGGAAAAGCACGAACAACCTCCAGCGTCTGCCGCCCTATCGAGCCTGTAGAACCGAGAATCGCCAGCCGCTTCACCCGATGAACCATCGCAAACAATAGTACACCACAATACCTGTGAAGACAATGCTATCGAGACGGTCAAGGATGCCGCCGTGCCCGGGGATAAGGTTCCCCGCCTCCTTAACCCCCATGCTTCGCTTCAGCTTGGACTCGGCGAGGTCGCCCAACTGGGCAAAGACGGCAATGAGAACACCCAGAATAACCATTTTACTGTAGCCGATGTCTACATCCAGGAGGAGGGCTAAAACGATAACTGCCGCCATCGCTCCCACCAGCCCCCCCACCGCGCCCTCCCAGGTCTTCCCCGGGGATACAGTCGGCGCCATTTTGTGCCTGCCCCAGGCCCGGCCTATGAAATAGGCCGAGGTATCAACAGCAAAGGTGGAGAAAAGGGCCAGGAGCACCCAGTCCCGGCCACTCCAATTCCCGCCATAAGAGTTCATTATCAAGACCCAATAGCTCAAAAACCATCCCATGTATAATATGCCGGCCACGCTCGCTGCCCAGCTTGCTATAACTTTTTTGCCGGGGGAACGTAAGAAGAGCACCCAGACCAAAGCAAGTGCGACTGCCGAGGCAATCAGTGCCGAAGTCACAAGAATATAAGTATTGTCGGAACTATATTTGGGAGTGTAATATGCATCGAAGATGAAGAATAGAGTCCATAGGGTGCCGAAGAAGGTCAGGGGCTGCCACCCCTTGCGGCTGACCATAGAGTAGAACTCAATAACTCCCAAAAGGGCAGCAACAGCCACTACTATGGAAAACCACGGATTGCCAAACCAGATGGAAGCGAAGAGGACAGGTACGAAGACGACTGCGCTAAGGACTCTTTGCCGAAGCATCCGCCAATGAGGACCCCGAGAATAGATTTTCTCAGGTCCCTCTTGCTTCTCCTTCCGCTTTCAATCCGCCGAAGCGCCGTTCTCGCCGACTATAAGCCAACAGCGCTTTGTCGACTTCCTCGTCCTTGAAGTCCGGCCACAGGGTAGGCGTGGCGTAATACTCGCTGTAAGCCGATTGCCAGATAAGGAAATTGCTCAGGCGCATCTCTCCGGCAGTGCGAATAATGAGGTCCGGATCGGGTATATTGGGAGTGTAAAGGTAACTGGAGAAGAGGGATTCGGTAATATCATCGGGACTAATACCGTCGCTGACAATGCGGCGAACGGCATCGAGTATCTCGGCGCGGCCGCCGTAATCAAAAGCAATGCTCAGTGTTATCCCTGTATTATTCTTGGTCAGTTCAATCGCCTTGTTTACCTTAGCCTGCAACTCTGCGGACAGAGAATCAGCTTTCCCCAGATGATAGAGCCTGACCCCTCTTTCGTGAAGAGCTTTGGTCTCGCGGTCGATCATCTGGGCCAGGATATGAATTAACCCATGGACCTCCTCATCAGGCCGCCTCCAATTCTCTGTGGAAAAGGCGTAGAGAGTGAGATACTTCACCTTATAATCGTTAAAGCGGTCAACAACACGGCGGACACTATTGGTGCCTGCCTGGTGCCCGGCAAGTCGGGGCAGACCACGCTGTTTTGCCCACCTACCGTTACCGTCCATAATAATGGCGACATGGTTGGGGAGAGGTGAAATCTTATTCACAATTGCTGCCGATGATTTATCAGCCACCACCAGCCCTCACAGATCAGAACTCCAGGAGCTCGGCCTCTTTGCTCTTCGATATACGGTCAATTTCCTCAATGAACTTATCAGTGAGCTGCTGCAAGCGTGCCATAGCTCGCTTCTGCTCATCTTCGGACATCTCTTTATTTTCTTTGAGTTTTCGCAGCCCCTCCACTGCATCCCGTCTCACATTACGCACTGCCACCCTCCCATCCTCCACCCTTTTCCGCACCACCTTGACCAACTGACTGCGCCTCTCCTCAGTAAGTTGAGGGACAGCAAGCCTGATGACATTACCATCGTTATTGGGAGTCAATCCCAGATCAGACTTGAGGATAGCCTTCTCCACATTCGGTAGAACCTGCTTATCCCACGGCTGAATCACAAGCAGTCTAGCCTCGGGGATACCGATGCCTGCGATTTGGTTAAGTGGGACAGGAGTACCATGGTAATCAACCATGATATGCTCTACGAGCCCAGGATGGGCTCTCCCCGTGCGAATGGTTGCCAGCTCGTGCTTCAAGACCTCGGCTGCCTTGCGCATTTTGGCATCTGCGCTAACAAAGACTTCTTCACCGCTCATGGCCGACCCTCATCTCAAAGTTACCACCGCGTTAAAGTTTCAAAAACTTACTTGAACAAGGTTTCTCTTAAGATGGTTGAGGAAACCGCCCTCAACATGCGCTATTCGCCACCATGAACCAGTGTGCCTATGAGTTCCCCTACCACCACACGCTCCAGGCTACGAGGAGTTCGAAGGTCGAATACAATTATGGGGAGCTTGTTGTCCATACACAGAGACAGTGCGGTAGAATCCATCACCTCAAGCCTCATTTTCAAGGCATCGATATAGCTCAACTTATCGAACCTTTTGGCTCTCGCATTGACTGAAGGATCGGAGTCATAGACTCCATCGACATTGTTCTTAGCCATAAGCAGAACGTCGGCGCCAATCTCTATAGCCCTTAAGGCTGCTGCCGTATCGGTGGTCATATAAGGGTTCCCTGTCCCCGCTGCGAAGATGACCAATCGCCCTTTCTCCAGGTGACGGATGGCGCGCCGTCGAATATAGGGTTCGGCAATTGCCTGAATCGCTATGGCGCTTTGGGTTCTGGTGACTACCCCGTCTTTTTCCAGGGCATCCTGAAGGGCAAGGGCGTTAATCATGGTGGCCAGCATGCCGGCATAATCGGCAGTGGCTCGGTCCATTCCTCGGGCCTCAGCAGCCGCCCCCCTCCAGATATTTCCCCCACCTACAACGATGCCAACCTGTATACCGCTTTCAACTATCCGCTTCAACTGCTGAGCAATATTCTCCACGGTGGCAGGGTCGATTCCAAACTCCCCCTCCCCCATGAGAGCTTCTCCACTCAGCTTCAGCAAAACACGCTTATATTTAGGACTATGCGTCTTTTCCATCCAGCCCTAGCTCGAAGCGGACAAACCTTTTTACCTTTATATTCTCCCTGACCTTGGCGATTGTTTCAGTAATAACATCCTGAACCTTTTTCCCGGGGTCTTTTATGAATAGCTGAAGTAAAAGGCAATCCTCATCGGCAGCTTCTTCACCCTGTGGCACATCTTCCCGCCCCACAAATCTGGGCTTGGCAGCTACTACCTGCATCGCCAGATCATGTGCCAGCTCTTTGAACTCGGGGGTACGAGCTACGAAATCGCTCTCACAATTTACCTCTACCAAAGCCCCAATTCGCCCCCCTCCGTGAATATAAGCCTCGACTAGCCCTTGCCCCACAGCCCGAGTTTCCTTCTTCTTAGCCATAGCATGGCCACGCTGCTTCAGTATTTCGGTAGCAGCAGTGATGTCACCACCGCTCTCCTGTAAGGCTCGCTTGCACTCCATTATTCCAGCACTAGTCTGCTCACGCAACATTTTTATTGTTTCAGCGGAAACCTGCATATATCCCCCTAACCTTCCTTCGCAGCAGAACTTGCTTTAATTTTCTCCGCTTCCAAGACAGCACCCTGGGCAACCGGCGCTGCTCCGCTAACTTCCTTTACCTCACCTGCCATCTTCTCAGCCAGCGCCTCCCGTTCCTGCTTTCCCTGAAGGACAGCGTCGGCTACCACAGCGCAGAAAAGCGCCACTGCTCTGATAGCATCGTCGTTGCCAGGAATCGGATAATCGACCTCATCAGGGTCGCAATTGGTATCAACGATAGCGACAATAGGTACCCCAACCCTCCTGGCTTCAGCGATGGCATTCCTTTCCTTTGAGGGATCGATAATAAACAGGGCACCTGGAATCCTGGTCATCTCTTTAACCCCGCCCAGTAAACGGTTGAGGTGAGCCATCTCCTTGTCCAGCTTCAAGGCCTCTTTTTTGGGCAGGCGCTCCAACTCACCGCGAGCTTTACGGTCCTCCAGACGCACCAGATAGTCAATACGAGACTGAATAGTAGAGAAATTAGTCAGCATCCCTCCCAGCCAGCGCTGATTGACATAGAACATGCCGCAGCGCTTAGCCTCCTGCTCCACTGCCTCCTGCGCCTGCTTCTTGCTGCCCACAAAGATAATGTTCTCGCCTCCCGCCACCACCTCTCGAATGAAATTACAAGACTTACCGAGCAAGACTACGGTCTGCTCCAAATCGATGATATGAATACCGTTACGCTGGCTAAAGATATAAGTCTTCATCTTCGGGTTCCAGCGTCCTACCTGATGCCCGAAGTGCACCCCGGCCTCCAATAACAACTTCATTGAGACGGCATCTGCCATTTTAAAACCCTTACCCTCTCCAGCTATCCAATCCTCCCTAGCTACCATAGCTATGAAGGACCAGAGATTTTTTCGCCTAAGACATTTTTAGGCTAAATGACAGTTTAGCATAGGCATAAGGAAAAGACAATAGCCACGAAGAGGGCCTCTAGAAGAGGGCCTCTCTCGACACTTGACAGGTTTTGGCTAAGATGCTAAATTATATTCAGTTAGCACTCTTAGCCAATGAGTGCTAACACACGAAGAACAAATAGAGGGACTCAACAAAAGAGACGCCCTTTCTGTGAGGTTAAGCTTTGCCTATCTATGAATATGAGTGCAGCAGTTGCCACTCTCGGTTCGAGCGGAAGCAAAAGTTCGATGAGGAACCGGTAGCCGTTTGTCCCAAATGCACCGGGAAGGCACGCCGTCTCATTCACTCCGTACCAGTCATCTTCAAAGGAAGCGGATTTTACTGCACCGACCATGGCGGCGGTGGGGCAGCCTGCAACTCTACAGGCAAATGCAAAGAGCCTGAGTGCGAGGCAAAGACAGAGAACAAGAAGATAGAGACCAAAAAGACAGAGGCTAAGAAGGAAGCGAAAACTGAGGAAAAGGGTTGAGAGCCCTGGTGCAGCGGGTCTCTAAGGCCTCCGTTAGCGTCGAAGGCCAGGTAATTTCCACAATCAAACAAGGGCTGGTTGTCCTCATCGGCGTGGGCAAAGGTGATTCAGAGCCAGACGCCTGTTACCTAGCAGAAAAGATTGCCAATCTTCGCATTTTCTCCGACGAGGCAGACAAGTTTAATCTCTCCGCGCTGGATATTGGCGGAGAGATATTAGCAGTAAGCCAGTTCACCCTCCTCGCTGATACCCGCAAGGGTCGCCGCCCCAGCTTCACTGATGCAGCTCCTCCAGAGGAAGCAGAACCCCTGATCGAAAATTTCGTCCAGCTTTTGCGCGCTGCAGGGCTTAAAGTAGAAACTGGCCGCTTCCGCCAGAACATGCTGGTAGAGATACACAACAGCGGCCCGGTCACCATCTTCATCGACAGTAAAGAACGCCTCAAACCCCGTCACAGCTAGTTGTTATTATTGGAATAATTTTCATAGATGCTTATTGCAACTAGTTGCAATAAGCATCTTTTTGTGTTACTATCTTATTTGAGACTAAAAAGATGAGTTGCACTGAGACTTTGCGGGAACAGGGCTACCGGCTGACCCCTCAGCGCCTGATGATACTTTCGGCTATACACGGCAGCGACCACCATATTAGCGCTGAGGAGATATATGAGCAGGTACACGCCAAATACCCCCAGGTAAACATCTCCACTGTGTACCGCACCCTGGAATTGCTGAAGGAGCTCGGCCTAGTGACCGAGACCGACCTCGGCGGAGGCAAGTTTCGCTATCACTCCGTGGAGAAGGGACATCATCACCATCTGATCTGCCGAAAATGCAGGCGTATATTCGAATTGGACGAATCAGTGCTTCTACCCCTTAAGGAAATAATTCTGCGTGAATACGGCTTCAAAGCCGACTTAAGCCACCTCGCTGTTTTCGGTAACTGCGTGGAATGCCGAAAATAAATTTTTTGCGAGTTAAATGCAACTAATTGCATCTGCACTTAGTTGCATTGAGGCGATGAAGAGGAGGAGAAAATGTGTGAAGCTACGGCCTACCTAGTGAGCAGCGGTAAGGAAAAAGAGATTATGAAGGATGTCGCATTAATAGAGGTTCATGGGAAGCACTTAACGTTTAGAGACATTTTGGGCAACGAGAAGAAACTTCAGGCGAAAATCAGAAAGATCGACCTGATACAGCATAAAGTTGCTGTGGAGAGGCTTTAAGCAAAACCCCAATAAAAGGAGATAGAACGTGAAGAAGGCCGGCCTGATAGCCAGTTTATTGATTGGCGTAATTTTGCTAACCCTGGCGATTCTGCTCCCTGGATGCTCCGGAGGAGAGGCTTCGGCTAATCTGAAGGTGGTTACGACCACCTCCCTTATCTCTTCGATTGTCCAGAGGGTCGGGGGAGATAAGGTTGAAGTCGCTGACATCATCCCGCCAGCTCAGTGCCCGGGGCATTTCGACGTTAAACCCAGCGACATGAGAGTGCTTTCAGATGCCAGGCTCTTCCTGATGCATGGCTGGCAGGGCGAGCAATTCACCCAGCAGCTAATCCAATCCGCAAACAATCCTGACCTCAAGTCTGTCCCGCTTAATATAGCAGGCAACTGGATGACGCCAACGGTTCAAGCTCAGGCAATAGGGAATATCACCTCCATTCTGGCTGAAATAGACCCCCAAAATGCCAGCTATTATCAGAACAACGCCAATTCAGAGCTTGCGGCTATCACTGCCAAAGCCAACGAACTTGAAACCAGGCTTGCAGCAGGGAACCTGAGCCAGATCAATGTACTCTGCGATGCCCAGATAACTGACCTTGTGCAGTGGGCAGGGTTCAATGTTGTTGCCTCTTACCCCAGTCCAGACGCCATCACCCCTAAATTGTTGCAGGGACTTATCGACCAGGGGAAGCAAGCCGGGGTAGCTTTGATAATTGGTAACCTTCAGAGCGGCAGCCAGGATGCCGGAGCGACTATGGCATCCGCAACCGGGGCTGTTCAGGTAACCCTGTCCAACTTCCCCGGCGGATTCGACAACACTGAGACCTGGGAAAAGGCTATAGACGAAGATGTCAACCTCATGTTGCAGGCAGTAGCTACATATAGAGGAAACAGCCATTGAGAAACCTACGTGAGACGAACAACACAGTAGTAAAGATTGAAAATGCTGTGGTCTCGTACCGTGAGGATGTTGCCTTGCGCGACGTCTCCCTCGAAGTAAAAAGGGGCGAGTTTGTGGGCGTCATCGGACCTAACGGAGCCGGTAAGACGACCCTTATTACTCTAGTCAACGGCCTGGGGAAGCTCGTCCAAGGACGCGTCTGGGTATTGGGACACAGCATCAGCAAAGGCTCAATCAACGGCATCAGGAAACGAGTGGGTTACGTGGCTCAGCTTCAGAATATCGACCCGCGAATGCCCATCAGCGTCGAGGAGGTAGCGATGATAGGGCGCTACAGTCAACTGGGCGCATTTCGCAGGCCAGGCAAAGCTGACAGGGATATTGTGGGCGAACTGCTCGAGCTTGTGGGCATGAGCCATCTGGCTAAGCGACCCATCGGCCACCTCTCAGGCGGAGAGCAGCAACGTGTTGCCATCGCCCGTGCCCTGGCCCAGGAACCGGAGATGTTCCTTCTCGACGAGCCCACGGCTTCTCTGGACTGGCGCGCTCAAAAAGAGATTATGGAGCTGGTGAAGAAAATACACGAGACGCGCAACCTCACCACGCTGTTTGTGACCCACGACCTGAATGCGCTGCCGGATACATGCGACCGCCTCGTCCTAATGAAGGAAGGAAAAATCTGGCGGCATGGTAAGCCAGAGGAAATGTTGGAACAAGATATTCTGAGCCAGCTTTACGATGCCCCGATAACAACTAGAGAGCACGAGGGAAAGAAAATATTCCTCAAAGCAGGATAAATGGACCTATCCATATTTGGCTACCAATTTATGCAGAACGCCATCCTGGCGGCATTTCTGGGTGGCGTGGCCTGCGCCACCGTCGGCGTCTTCGTGGTGCTGATGGGCATATCCTTTATTGGAGTATGCTTGGCTCATGCCGCCTTCGCCGGAGCTATACTCGGCGTTCTACTGGGATTTAACCCCTTACTTGGCGCCTTCATTTTTAGCCTGGGCATTGCCGCTATCATCGGCCCACTCGCCAGCAGAGGTGAGTTGAACCTCGACACCTCTATAGGTGTCCTCTTCTCTCTGATGCTGGGGCTGGCCTTCATCTTCATGGGTCTCATGTCCGGCCCCAAGACCCAGATGCTGAGTCTGCTCTGGGGGAGCATATTAACAGTCAGCAGAACCGATTTGATACTGCTTGGCATCGTGGCAACAACAGTTGTGGCACTCGTTACACTGTTTTACAAAGAAATCCAGGCGGTGGTCTTCAACCGCGATATAGCATTAGCGGTGGGGATACCCGCCGGCCTTATCATCTACGGTATCCTGTTCCTCACAGGCTCCACTATAACAGTATCGCTGTCCCCCATCGGCGGCCTGCTCATCTTCAGCCTCATTATCAACCCGGCGGCTGCCGCTTATCAGTTGACCTATAGCCTCAAGAAAATGTTCCTGCTGTCCGCAATTTTTGGTATAGTCTCAGGCTGGATCGGGCTTTTGGCATCTTACCTTTTCAACGTGCCCAGCGGAGCAGCTATTATAGTTGCATCCTCACTCATCTTCGGACTGGCCGCCCTGTTCTCGCCGAAAAGGAAAGTTAAGAGATGGCGGGTAAAAGATGAACCATCGAGAGTACTTTAATCAACTGGCAAGCAAATGGGACCGGATGACCCCTGAGGAGACGAAGGCTAGATTGCCCCAGATGATAGACTATCTGGCCATCAAGCCAGGCGATACTATACTCGATGTTGGTTGTGGTACCGGAATTCTGCTCCCTTTGCTCTACAAAGCTGCAGGTGGTGGAGGTAAGATAGTCTCCCTGGACATTGCCGAGGAGATGTTGAAGCAGGCGAGAAACAACGGCCACCAGGGCAATATCGACTTCATTCACGCCGATGTCGCCGCTATCCCTTTGTCGGGTGAGGCTTTCGACCTCGTGGTCTGCTACTCCTGCTTCCCCCACTTCCCCGACAAACTAGAAGCCCTTGCTGAAATGACCAGAGTACTCCGAAATCGAGGACGCCTGGCTATTTGCCATACTGCCAGTCGCCAAACGATTAACGAACTTCACAAATCTATAGGAAATACAGTGGGAAATGACACTATTCCAGACGAAGCAACAATGCGAACGATGCTGGCAGCATCAGGACTGAAGCTCATCGAAATCCGGGACGAGCCCCATCGTTATCTTGTCATAGCCACCAAATATTAAAAGCACAGAGGCAGAGAGAAGACCCCGTCCCCATCTCAACCGGAGCCGGGAGTTTTCCTGCGGAAAATCATCGAGTCCAAGCTCAGGAACTCCCCTTTATGTATCAGTATCTGGATAGCCATAATCAAAAGCACGCAATCAATTATGAGAGCTTCCCGTGTGCTGAACTGCAGCGAAGCGATATTACCGAAGCAGCCACACTCCCCATACAGTCCACGGTAAAGCCTGGTGCTGTTGCCAATGATGAAACTCAGAGCTGCAAGGCCACCGATGCCGGCAGTGAATCTTGACAGAAGCCCCAGGATCAAGAGCGCTCCTATAACGATCTCCACATAGGGAAGCGCAGTCCCATAGACCCGGGCCAGTGCGTGCGGTAGAATGTTTGCCTCTTCGACCTGGTCAATAAACGCCGCTCCTTCAGGCAATTTGCCAGATCCCGATATTATGAAAACCACTCCGACAGCGATGCGGAAAACGAAGCTGAGATAGCGATTTCTGAATGCTCCATACGATGTCCGGGCACACCCTTTTATTCTCTTCATCCGAGCTCAAGCTCCAGACTTATGTCAAGCGCCTTCGCCGAATGCGTAAGAGCACCAACAGAAATGAGATTTACTCCGGTCTCGGCAACGGAGCGCACATTGTCCAGCGTTATCCCTCCTGATGCCTCCAGTAAGGCTCGTCCCTGTACCAGTTCCACCACTTGCCGCATGATCTTCACATCCATGTTGTCCAACATAATGATATCCGCACCGGCAGATAGAGCCTCCCGAGCCTGCTTTACGGATTCAACCTCGACTTCAACCTTCATAGCACGAGGAGCGCGCCTGCGGGCCTTTTTAACCGCTTCACCAAACCCCACCCCTGAGGTGCGCAGGACCATCAGGTGGTTGTCCTTAATAAGCACGCCATCACCCAGATTCAGACGATGGTTTCGCCCACCGCCAGCACGCACTGCGTACTTTTCCAGCAGCCTCAAGCCGGGTATAGTCTTGCGTGTATCTGTAATAACCGCCTTTGTCCCTGAGACAGCATCCACATATCGCGCCGTCTCTGTGGCAATGCCGCTAAGGTGCTGCAAGAAGTTCAAGGCTGTTCGTTCTGCCTCAAGCATACTCGCCACCTTCCCCTCAACAGTGGCAACCACGTCCCCCTTTCGAACCTTAACGCCATCTTTGCTCAAGGCCTTAAAGTGCAGCGAGTGATCAACCTGCCGAAATACCTCTTTAGCCACATCTATGCCGGCCAACACTCCATCCTTTTTGACCAGGATAGCTGCCTTGCCCTCAAGCTCAGATGAAACAAGCGCCTCAGTAGTTACATCGCCGGAGGCAAGATCCTCGGCTAAGGCCTCGCTGACTATACGCCTCAACTGCTTTCTCTCGATAGGACTCATTAGGCCGCCTGTTCTCAGCTTCTCTTGATAGGTTCTTTTCATCTCAGAAAACCGTCAGCATTATCCTTTCAGCCAGCCCAGTCTATAAAAGATCCACCCCATACCAAGCATAATCATCCCAACCACCGAAAATACCTCCCAGAGATGTACGCCCCAAGGGTTACCGATAATGTTGCTTCCCAGCAACCCACCCACTGCAGGGATTATGCCCAGGCAGGTGATTACTGCTATTATTCTCATCACCTTGTTCATCTCATATGAAGTGGTATTGATGTACAGGTCAATGAGAGAAAGCAGGTTTTCCCTGGCGTTTTGGGCGGTCTCATGCAGATAGGTGGCTTCATCCATAAGTATATCAAAAAGCCTTTCATGCCTTTCGCTGAATCCCTCAAGAGGCACGCGTTTGGAAGTGATGACAGTCACTATTTCCTTCAGATGGAGCAGCGACGGAACCAACTGGTTAACCTCTTTCCTAAGATGAAATGTGGTCTCCAGAAAATCGGAGGGCCGCTCCTTTAACGGGATATCCTCCAACCGCACCACCTCTTGTTCCAGGGTAGCGGTTATCTGTTCATCTTTTTCCAGAACATATTTCAAGACACTATAGAGAATGGAGACAACGAGTGGCTCCTCAGGGTTGTGATATTTCTTTGCTCTATCGAGTATCTGATTGAACAAGCTCGTTTTTTGTTTAGAGATCGTGATTATATTCTGGCCATAACAGATTACCAACAGCCCGGAACGGCTCACAAATAGGCGTTTAGTACCCTTGCGAACTATTTTCGGTTCGGCAATACGCGCGAAGATCATCGAATAATGTTCGAAGTAATCAATCCGGGGATAGGACTCCTCGACAAGCTCACTCTCCAACAAAATTTTAGGCACCCCTAAGGCACCGCTGAGTTCGTCAAAGTAAGACTCCGAGACACAAGCTATATCCACCCAGGTATGAGAGGGACTGTTCACATACTTTTTTACCTCTGAAAGAGAAACATCTTCATAGACGTTATCCAAGTTACTATCCATGACCCTGGTCTCCATTACAAACGCTACAGGAACATCCTGCTGGATAGCGACATGGGGATGTACCTTCCTATCCACAGCCCTGCCCCCGACTGCCACAACTCTTACTAATCTCGCTATTCGCAACAGCCGTAACAGAGGGGATGACCGCCCCAGACCTCCTCCAAAAACTCGCAATAAATCGAACAGCGGAAGCACGATAACCAGGAGGTCCAGTAGGTGCCAGGGATTTAGCACATGCTCCCTAATATTACGTGCTAGCGCGGCTTTGAGAAAATATTCAACGACAAATACCGCGAGTATGGTGTAGTCAGCGACATCGAGAAAACCATTGATTGATTTCGAGAGATCAACGAGAAGAGGTACAACTACTATGGGAATCATCAGCAAGGCCAATACAATCATTAGCCCATCGGGCAGCAGCAAATTGACCGTGGCCCGCAGTCTCGCCTTGCGGTCTTCTTTCTCCTCAGTCTCTAAATTGTTCCCCTGTTTTGCCATAAGGTCAGGCTTATCCATATAGCCCCCGTTTAGACATTACCAGAGCCTCAATAAAGCCTATCTCAACGTCGGGTATATTAAGCGTAGGTGAGTTTTTTGAATTTGCGCTCATGGATTAAGTGCAAAAATCAAGTAATCCTTCTGAACATGATATGTCTGAGCCAGGCATCTGAAGGATGAGGGAAATCGGAACGGAAATGAGCACCCCGGCTCTCTTCCCTGATCAAGGCTGCTTCAGCCATCAAGCGTCCCACCAGCACCATATTTGCCAGTTCATGCGAGGGACGGTCTGTGGGCGGCTTGAGTTCCTTTTCCCATGCAGCGAGGATATTAGCTGCCTCCTTAAGTCCCTCTCCGGAGCGCACAATGCCCACCTTATCCCAGAGCAATGATTGTAAAGCAGTCAAACTCAAATGGGGATGACTAACAGCCGCAGTATCCCGCTCTTTTAGAGAGTAGACATCATTCCTGGCAAGGGTAGTAGTGTTCGCCTCTCCCGTCCTGGTCCGTTCCACAATTCTCTTGCCGAAGACCAGTACTTCCAGCAGCGAGTTCGAGGCCAAGCGATTTGCACCGTGCACTCCGGTAGATGCCACCTCACCGCTGGCGAACAGACCGGATATGTTGGTCTCCCCCCAGTAATTTGTCCTTACTCCGCCCATTATGTAGTGAGCAGCAGGGACTACAGGAATCAGAGAAATAGTAATATCAAGGCCATGCTCCAGGCAAAATCGGTATATCTGAGGAAAGCGGGTCGATAGAAGGCGCGCCGGCAAATGGGTGACATCAAGATAAACGCGGTCGGTCCCGGTCGCCTTCATCTCAGCTACGATGCCGCGAGCAACGATA
>JBBIRL010000002.1:0-32676 GCA_037441825.1 Dehalococcoidia bacterium
CGTTTCGACACCTGTCACTTTGTTATTTTTGATGACGATTTTGTTTACAGGAGTTGATAAACGGACATTGTCTTTTACTTTATCATACAACGCCGCTGTTAATGTACCAAGTCCACCCTCCAGGCTGCGCATACCTTTCATCAATGAAAAAAGTGAAATCGGGTGTGCCACAGAAATATCTCTGGGACGCCCCAGGACCATGGTCGCTAGAAACGGATGAAACATCCATTCCAGTGCTTCAGGACCGCCATGTTTGAGCACAAACTCCTCAGTGCTCATTTTCGAAATCTCCGCCAGGGCTTCAAAATTATGCTTTTTAGTATCAACTAATCTCATATATTTTCGCAACGCTAAAAATACTTTTATTATTTGCGGGTACGTTTTCAAGGGGAAGGCCGTGAAAAAGAATCTAATGTTTTCCGGCGTAGCAACTATGGTGTCCCAAAGATTACCTCCAATGAAAACAGTTCGTATCTTGCCTTTAGTAAAGAACCCGTATCGCTGTTTTTGCAGAGAAAACACCTTATCCATTAACCCCAGTTCATTGAGATATTGAAATGTCGTTTCCCACTGTGGTTCAGTGCTGCCGGCACCTATGCTGAAGATATATCCCTGCTCCGTTATGCTCCTGCACCGCCCACCTGCAGTAGCCATCGATTCAAAAGTAATTACATCTACCCCCTGCTTGCGAAGCGTATAAGTCGCTGAAAGCCCGGCACAACCCGCGCCAACGACAATTACTTTCTTGTTGTTCATGAATCAAACTCCCAATAGGATGGCTATTTATCGTTTTCCCGAAATCCTTTGATTTCCTTCGCAAGCCAATTAACCCAGCTATCAATGCCCTCTCCGGTTTTGGCTGAGGTCTTAAAGATGCGGATATTAGAATTCAGCGCCTGTACCCTCTTTTTCATAGCATTAATGTCGAAATCGAAAACCTTCATAGTATCGATTTTATTCACCACGAGTACGTCGCAAACAGTGAACATCAGAGGGTATTTCAGGGGCTTGTCATCGCCCTCCGGTATACTGAGAATCATCGCATTCCTCATCGCCCCTGTGTCAAACTCCGCCGGGCAAACAAGATTGCCCACGTTCTCTATGATCACCAAATCGAAAGTCTGCGGTTCCAGGGCGTCTAACCCTTCTGATACCATCGTAGCATCCAAATGGCAAAAACCGCCGGTCCTCAGTTGAACAACTTTGATACCACGGCTTGCTACTTTCTCCGAGTCCACTGTCGAAGCAATGTCAGCTTCGATGACACCTATGCGAAACTCATCCTTCAATGCGTCGATAGTTCTCAATATCAAGCTAGTCTTACCTGAACCAGGCGACGACATTAGATTTAACATGAAGGTGCCCTTGTCGCGTAATTTACGTCTCAGTTCATTCGCCAAGGCCTTGTTGTCCGAAAGTATTCCTTCCTTAACTTCTATTAGCCGTATCTTCCCCACACACTACCTCCATGGTTTCGACTCGGTACTCTTTCCCTGAGACATAAGCGAACTCAGTTCCCTTGCATCGAGGGCACTCGATCTGTCGCCCCGCGTGGATATCAACCTGGAAAGACTCTGAACATTTCTTGCACCGCATTACCAGGGGTACTCGCTCGATGACCAGCTTCGCACCTTCTACAAACGTACCTTTGCTGAGATAGCCAAAATAGCGCTGCATCCACTCATTCTGCAAATCGCTAATCTCACCCACCTTAAGCGTGACAGAGAGAATCTTAGTTGCATTGTTGGCCTCGGCATATTTGACACACATATCGAATATGCTTTTTATCACCGGCAACTCGTGCATGATTTACCGCTTCTTCTTGCTGCCAGACGCTGTTTCTGCCTTCAACACCTCAATATCTAAAGGCTCACCAATAGATGGTTCCAGACGATATTTGATAGCTCCCACAGAGCACTTATCTTCACAAAGTGTGCAACCCATGCACTTCCCCAGGTCGACGACTGCTTTCTGTGTTTGCTCGTCTACACTGATGGCATGGAAGCTACAGGCCTTTGCGCAATCACCGCAACCGTTACAAGCATCGCCTACCTCAGGAACATAGCCTGAAGGAGCGAGAAAAGGATTGTCATTTGAGTTGAACAGATGCCAGTTTGTCGTGCTCATGCAACAGCAACTACAGCAATTGCAAATGCAGTTGAACCTATCGGAGGCCGGTTTCTCGAAGTAGGCGCAATGGATGAAACCTGCCTTGTGGGCGTCTTCCAGTACCTTCACAGCTTCCTTCGGAGTTATCTTTCGGAAATACGGGTTTTGGGAGAGCAGGAAGGAAACGTTGGGTTCGCCGATCCACATACAAAGATCTTGCTCAGATGGGGGGACACAGGGATTCACCGCAGCCGCACGGCACATACAGCGTCCCAGCGCGATCGAATCGGGGCTCTCGAAAAGTATTTCCCTCGTTAGCTTAAATGGTATTATCTTCTCCGAAGGAACCAGGTGCATGTTTTCCGTCTGGCTGACCAGCTTCACGGCATCCTCGGAACGTATGATTTTCGAGTGCAGGATGCTGGTGTCCTTCGATAGGCTTCTTTCACAGACCTGGTCGACAAAGAGCTGCATCATCTCAGCGGTGCCTTTATCCACTTTCTGATAATCGGGCTCCTTTACATCGCGTCCCATCGCTTTGAGCAATTTGTACCCGAAATAATATATGTACTTCATGTACAGGTAGCCAGCGAGGGAGTCACTTTTAAAATCCAGTGGAAAAGCGTCCAGAAGGCTTTTATTTACCTTCGCAATGTCCGCCCTCTCTACCTTCTTAGCCATAGTGGCCTCCTATTGCTGTATCCTGCCCTATCTAATCGGAAGCAGTGACACGCATAATGCATACGCAAGTAATAAGCTGACGCTTCCTTCATTTACCTTTTCTTTTTCTACCAGACGCTGCTTCTGCCTTCAGCGCCTCAATATCCAATGGCTCACCAATTGATGGCTCCAGGATCATGCTAATAGCTTCCACAGGGCATTTCTCCTCGCAAAAGCCACAGCCCATACACTTTGCCAGGTCGATGACAGCCTTCTGCGTTTGCTCGTCCACGCTGATGGCATGAAAGCCACAGGTCTCTACGCAATCACCGCAGCCGTTGCAGGTACTGCTTATCTCGGGAACATAACCCGAAGGAGCGAGAAAAGGATTATCGTTCGAGTTGAACAATTGCCAGTTTGTGAGCCCCATACAACAGCAACTGCAGCAGTTGCATATACAGTTAAACTTGTCGGACGCCGGTTTCTCGAAGTAGGCGCACTGGTAGAAGCCTGCCTTGTGGGCGTCCTCCAGGACCCTGATGGCTTCTTTCGGGGTCACCTTTCGGAAATAAGGATTCTGAGAGCTTATGAAGGAGACATTGGGTTCACCGATCCACACGCAGAGATTTTGCTCAGAAGGGGGGACGCAGGGATTCACCGCAGCCGCACGGCACATACAGCGTCCGAGCGCAATCGAATCAGGACTTTCAAAAATTATCTCTCGGGTTACCTTAAAGGGTATTATCTTCTCCGAAGGCACCAGATGCATGTTTTCTGTCTGGGTGAGCAGCTTGACAGCGTCATCCGGCCGCACTATCTTGCCATGCATGATGCTGGTATCTTTCGATACTCCTCTCTCAATGACTTGATCAACAAGCAGTTGTACCATCTCGGCGGTACCCTTATTCACCTTTTGGATGGGTTCACTGACATCACGCCCCAGCGCTTTGAGAATTTTGTTCGCGAAATAGTACATATACTTCATGTAGAGGTAACCGGAGATGGCATCGCTCTTATCATCAAGTTTGAATGCGCCCAAGAGGTCTTTGTTTATCTTATCGTAATCTAGTTTCCCAACCTTGTTGGGCATAATAATCTCCTTCTGCTATATCCTGCTCAGTTAACTCAGGGAATAAATTAGTTCTCGGATAATCACATTGCCTGGTTTCAATCCCTGAGTATCGATTTCCTGTTTTCATCTCAGCGAGATGCTCTACGTCGAGCACAATGAGATCGCCAACCTAAAAGCAAGTTCGAGCGTAGCACGAATCTTCAGACATCATAGTTCCTGGCGATAACTACGTCTGTCAGATCCGCGTTGCCGCTCGATTCAAGACAAACCACAAAGCCAATATGCCGCCGATTTAGACACCCGCTTCTTGTTCACGTCCAACTTACTTTTTTGTTTTGCTCACCAACTCCTCGATATCAAGAGGCTCGCCTTTTGACGAGTCTCTCTCAAGGGTGATAGCCCCGGCTGGGCAGATGTCCTCGCAGACGCCGCAGCCCATGCACTTCGCTGCGTCGATAACCGCTTTCTGCTCATTTTCATCCAGGCTGATGGCCTTGAACTGACAGTATTCCAGGCATTCTCCGCACCCGTTACAATAGTCGCCTATGTGTGACAGATAACCTGAAGGAGCTATGATGGGGACTGTGCCCTCGAGCAGATTCCACATCTTGATACCCATGCAGCAGCAAGAGCAGCAATTGCAGATGGCGCTAAACTTGTTGCCCATGTCCTTCTTGAAATAGGCGGTGTGAACGTGTCCCCTTTTGTGTTCTGCCTCCAGAATAGCGACTGCCTCCTCCTGAGTGACCTTGCGGTAATGGGGGTTGTGCTCGGCGATAAAGGAAGCCCCCGGGTCGCCAACGAAGAAGCAGACCTCCATGGGAAGACACGGCTTCTCTGAGGCCGCTCTACAGGGACATCTTCCCACCGCAATTGACTGCGGGTTTTTCAGGATGATATCCTTGGCTAGTTTGAACGGTATCACTGTCTCCGGTGTAATGAGGGACAGCTCCCCCTTCTGTGTGACCATCTGTATAGCATCTTTAAGCTTCACTACTTTGCCGTGATAGATGCTGGTCGCTAAATCAGGTGCCCCGTCTGCAACACGCTGTACCGTGGCACGAACCAAGTCATCGAGACTTTTGTCTATCTTCTCTTCAGGCTCCCTGGCGGTCAAGCCAGACGATTGAATTGCGTGATACATAAAGTGGTCGATATACCTCATATACACATAGGCGGAGAAGAAGTCGCTCTTGTTCTCCTCGGGGTAGGAATCGTATAGCTCCTTAGCCGAATCGCTCATAGTCTATCTCCTTTCAACCTGCCCTGGCGGTCATTACAAAACCAAACCCTCTGCTCCCCCGAGCCGGAGCGGTTCATTCCAGGTACGTCTTAATATATTGCTCCATAGGTTTGGTAGGTTTCCACCACTTTCTGATGCCCAAATCTTCAGCCACTTTGTTGGCGCCCAGATAGCCAGACCCTCCGAGTACCATGCCGCCCGGATATGTGGAAGCACCGCAAACATAGAGACCTTCGATGGGTGTCTTGCTGCTGGAACAATCCTGATTAGGACGGAAACAGCCGAGTTGTATGGGTTTATAGTCGCCGTGCTTGATTCCACCGCGGCGCATATTGGGGAAGCGGGTTTCTATGCCTGCAGGCGTCTCGTGGCTGGTCATGATGATGTTATTTTTTGTCATGTTTGGCGCCGCTTTACGCCACTTTTCCAGGATTGCATCCTCCATCTCCTTGCCTTTCTTGTCCCAGCCACCTTCGATTTCATACGGGGCGTGCATCTGGAAGAATGAAACGTAACCGCCGTACGGAGAGCGGACTAGGTGTGGGTCGAAGAGGCTCTCACAGGTGGCGTGCCCACCGAAGTTATCACTAATCTTACCCGCCACCACGTTGTCCCAGTGAGACAGAAGCTGTTCCAAGCCCTCTATGCCGAAAATGACCATGAAGGCGTTGTTGACCCAGGGGTCATCGCAGGCATACTTTGGTGGTTCTTTGCTGGCAACATGCAGGGTGTAATAACTCCACTTGTCGTATTGCCAGCGTTCTATCGATTCCTTCAGGTCGGCCGGGAGATTTTTGGCTCCGACGAGGTTGAGAAATGTGGAGTGCGGATCGAGTGTGGACATTACCACTTTGCTGCGAAGTACACGACCCTCTGCAAGCTGAACCCCAACTGCGCGACCGTTTTGCATAATAATTTTGGCTACTTCAGCAGCATCTAAAATAGTTCCGCCGTTGCCAACTATCTCTCGCGCCAGGGCACCGGCAAACTTGTGTGATCCACCGTCGCAGTAACACTTGTTAACGCCTCGTTGCAGCATGAGGGCAACAAACATACCTATTCCGGTCTCCCTGGGGTCCAGCCCCCACATGCAACTGGTATAAAGTAAAAGTGCTCTCACCCTGTCGTTTTCGAAGTTCCTGGTGATTATCTCCAGGGGGCTCTGCTCGACAAGCTCCAGCATCTCGTTACCGACCTTAGTGCGCTGCATGGCCATTGAAATTTCTATTGGTGCCATAGGCGGTATGTAGGTAGCAGGTCCGATTATTTCATCGACTATCTTGCGCCACTTCCTCGTCAGCTTACCGAAGGCGATGGCGTCTTTATAAGATAGCTTACTTATAGAGTCCTTGGTATCTTCCACCATGCGTGTTAGCAGCAGAGACTTGCCATCCTTGAACACCATGCCGGTCTGGGCATTGGGTTTGAGCCACATTAAAGCATGGCGGTTCATATTGAAGTCCTGGAGCACGGGCATGAAATCAACCATCATATGATATATGGCATGCATGTTCGAGTAATAGCCCGGGAATAGTATCTCTTCAGTAGCCAGCCCACCTCCAACCTCGTAGCGTCGTTCTACCACAGCGACCTTTACCCCGGCTTTAGCCAGATAGGCACCCGCTATAAGACCGTTGGGGCCGCCTCCGATGATGACCACATCCCACTTGCTTTCATCAGGAAATTCATCGAATATCTTGCCAATCAATGAATCTGACATTTTACTTGTCTCCTCCGTGACGCGGCACAGCAGATACTTTGTCTTGTTGTGGAATGTACCAGGGTGAGGGATACCACCATTTGCCAGGCTCGGCTAAGCCATCCTCAATCAATATGTGCATCAGGTTGTAGGGGATAGCCATCAATGCCAGACCGCCGGGATGACACGCCGTCTGGTTGCATAAGTAGAGCCCTTCGATAGGTGTGCGGTATCGACTCAGTTCTGGTATAGGACGGTTTTCTCCCCACTGGTCGTCGCAATGGCGGGTGCCGCACCAGGTTCCGCCGATAAGGCCGGTGTTGCGAAACTCGGACTCATAAGGGGTGTTCGCCCAGTGGTGGACCAGGGTGTCATCGTTCAGGTTCTCGATGGTCTGGCTGAAAGCTTTTCTCAGGTAGGCATTTATCTCTTCCTTGACTTTGTCAAGGGCATCGGGCCCGCCTACAGTATATTCAGGCGGTGGAACATAAGTGTAGTAGGGAGAAGCTAAATAGCGTCCCGGGATGGTGCACTGTGAATCAGCGGCGTCAAACCTGTCGCCAGGGGTAGAAAGCCACATCAGCCTCTCTGGCGGCATTGTCGGTTTGCCTCTGCGTCCATCAACATCTGCTACATGCTCATAGTAAATTTCGCGCGAGTCGCAAGGGTAAGGGCCAAGGCCAGCATCGTCTCCCGAAATCGGGTTCCTGAACTTGGGTCGGCAGCGCAGCTTTTCACGGGTAAGCAAGTGGGAGACCCAGATGCTGCCTCCCTTGAGACTGATATCTTCCACCTTTCTCCTGAAGCTTGAACTCAAATGCTGGGTTCCCACGAGCTTAGTAAAAGTCTGTTTGACATCCACATCGCTGATCACAGCCTTATTTGCCCAAATCCTCTTCTCATCGGTAGTAGCAGTTTCTCTTAATCGAACTCCTACCGCCCGTCCATCCTGAATAATAATCTCATCCACAGGACAGCAGGTGCGAACGACCACACCATGTGCTATGGCGCATCGTATTATAGAGTGAAAATAGCCATGCATACCCCCGCGGGGAACACTAATTCCGCCGTAGATTGTAAGGGTTATGTCGCAGCCAAGAGCCGGTATGGCAACGCCCTCCCAGTGACCGGCAGCGCCTGAATACCAGGCTACCATAGCATGCATAACCTTAATAGGCTCTGTCTCAAGGTACTCGTCCATCAAGTCGAACATGGTCATGTCGAGCAGTTCCTCGGTCCACACATCGGGCTGGTGCTTCTTATATACCTGCATATAGGGGATATTCTCGGCAGTTATCTCAACTTCAGAGGGATGGGGCGGGCACCAGAAGATTGAACGTAACAGCTCTTTGATAAAGGGAGGGCTAGTAAGCATGCCGCTTATCTTTGCCCAGCCCAGGGCGTCCTTGTCAGTTATCGGCGCTAAACCGTAAGTAGTCGCTACGCCCCTTAATTGCTGGTCAGCGAGGTTCTTCGACTGCGGACTCCAGTCCATGCGGAAGCCGTACTTGTGCAACTCCAGTTGCTCGAATGCGGGCGCTGGGCCAGCATACATGTACATTGCGTGGGGAGTAATGCGTACCCCTGGAATAGGCTCGGTGTTCTCAACTGCGCCCCCTGCCTCAGGTCTTTCCTCCAGAACACAAACACTGGCGCCACACTTGGCAAGATAAGCTGCAGTTCCCACTCCATTGGGTCCGCCGCCGACGATGACAAAGTCGTATCTCTCTTCTTTGGGCATAGTTTTCTCCTCACCGCTCGTTTGGAACGATGTACTATTATGTAAGATACGTTTTTATATAGTGCTCCATCTCCTTTGTGGGTTTCCACCACTTTTTAACGCCTAAGTCTTCCGCTACCCTGTTAGCAGCGAGATAGCCTGGCCCTCCAAGCACCAGTCCCCCGGGGTAAGTGGAGGCTCCGCACAGATAGAGGCCCTTAATGGGAGTGTTGTGGTTAGAGCAAGCCTCGTTGGGGCGGAAGCAACCCATCTGAATCGGCGTGTAGTCGCCGTGCTTGATTGAGCCGCGACGCATGTTGGGAAAGCGTATCTCAATATCCTTCGGAGTTTCCTGGGTGGACATGACAATGTTTTCCCGCTTCATGTTAGGGGCTGCCTTCTCCCATTTAGCCAGCATTGCCTCTTTGATTTCAGGGCCTCGCTTATCCCAGCCTCCCTCCAGATTATAGGGAGCGTGTATCTGGAAGAAGGAGATATGATTGCCGGGCTTCCGAACAAGGTGCGAATCGAGGAAGCTCTCGCAGGTGGCATGACCGCCGAGGCTGTTCTTGTCGAGCTTGCCCGCCACTACGTTATCCCAATGGGCAAGGAGTTGCTTGGTGCTCTCGAAGCCGAATATAGTCATGAAGGACTCATCGACCCACGGGTCGCCGCAGGCATAATGAGGAGCTTCCTTCGATACCACATGCAGGGTGTTGAAGCTCCATTTGTCGTACTTCCAGCGTTCCACAGATTCCTTGAGGTCTGTCGGCAGCTTCTTTTTATCCATAAGGTCAAAGAAGGTGGTGTGGGGGTCGAGGCTGGATATGACTACATCGCTGTTGAGAGTACGGCCCTCCATAAGTTCAACGCCTGTTACTGAGCCGTTATGCCTATTGATTTTGATGACGTCGGAGGACTCCAATATAGTGCCGCCAGCCCGGACGATTTCTCGTGACAGAGCGCCAGCCAGCTTATGTGAACCGCCGTGCAGGTAGCACTTGTTCATGCCGCGGTCGATAAGGAGCGGGACATAGAAACCTATCCCGGTCTCCCTGGGGTCCAGCCCCCACATGCAACTGATGTACAGCAGGAAAGCCCTTATCCGGTCGTTCTCAAAGTTTTTATTAACAATCTCAAGCGGGCTTTGCTCTACAAGCTCCAGCATCTCACGGCCAATTTCGGTGCGCTGCATGGCTACGGTCAGGTCTATCGGAGCCATAGCGGGTATATAGGTTGCCGGAGCCAGTATCTCGCTCACTATGCGCCGCCAGTTCCTCATCAATTTACCGAAAGCGACCGCATCTTTGTCAGAGTACTTATGGAAAGAATCCATGGTATCCTCGATCATGCGTGTCAGCAGCAGAGAGCCGCCGTCCTCGAACACCATGGCGGTCTGCAGGTTGGGCTTTATCCAGACCAGGCCGTGGCGCTCCATGTCGAAGTCCTTGATGGCAGGCATAAAGTCGACCATGAGGTGATAGATGGCGTGCATGTTGGAGTAGAACCCCGGATATAGTATCTCTTCAGTGGCCAATCCTCCGCCGATTTCATAGCGTCGCTCGACTATAGCGACCTTGAGGCCAGCGCGAGCCAGATACGCCGCTGTAATGAGGCCATTGGGTCCGGCTCCGATGACAACAGCATCCCAGTCACTCTCAGCAGGGAACTCAGAGAAGAAGCACTGTGGGTGTGGCTGACCGACTAATTCTCTCTTTTTCATAGCTTTCCTCCTTAGCGGGTTGCTACCGATGACGGACGGCTCGGTATTGCCGATTTTTTGCCCTTTTCCGGAATATACCAGGGCGAAGCATACCACCAGTCCCCTGGCTCGGCGATGCCATCCTCTATCAGGATGTGCATCAGATTGTAGCCTACGGCCATCAGGCAGAGGCCACCGGGGTGGGCGGATGACTGGTGGGAGAGATACAGGCCGTCAATGCCCGGTACGCGGTAGCGTGCCAGCTCGGGCAGCGGGCGCTCGTTCCACCACTGGTCCCGGTCACAGCGGAGTCCGTACCAGGAGCCGCCAAGCATCCCGGTATTGCGGAACTCCTGCTCCCGAGGGGATTCCCCTATGATTTGGACGATATTATCGGAATCAAGATTCTCGACCACCTGGCTGAGTGCTTTGCGCATGTATTCGTTCCACTTGACCTTGTCTTCCATCGCGTCCATGCCGTCCACGTTATACTCCGGCGTGGGGACCAGCATCCACTGAGGCCCGTTGATATAGACCCCGGGGCGGGTACTCTGGGGGTGACACTCGGCGTAGGTCTCACCGGCAACCATGCCGTACATCGCTCTCTCCGGAGGGATGGTGAGGTTGCGCTGATGCCCCATGACCTCCGTCACGTTTTCGAAGTATAGCTCCCGCGAGTCATTGGGAAAGAACGGACCCGTGAAAGACCCGTAATTTTCGTACCTGTAGCCGGGCGTCTGGAACTTGGGGCGTACGCGAAGCCGTTCACGGGTCAGATAGTGCGTCATGTAGAGGCTCCCGCCCTTGAGGCTCAGGTCCTTGATCCTCTGCAGGAAGCCGCTGTCCAGATGCCGGGGACCTATCATTTCGAGGAAGGTCGGTTTTATGTGAACGGCGCTTATCACCGCCTTATTCGCCCAGATCTTCTTCGCACCCCAGGTAGCATCGTCCCTGAGCCGTACACCGACGGCACGATCGTGCTCGATGATGATCTCCTCCACGGGGCAGCAGGTGCGCACGACGGCGCCGTGAGCAATTGCACAGCGCAGCAGGGCATGATAGTAGCCGTGGATGTTGCCGCGCGGTGCCACGGGCATGGCGACGGCAGGCGGCATGACGGTGGCCACGCTGCACAGGGCCGGGATAGCTGCTCCCTCCATATGGCCGTGGGCCCCCGATACCAGGGCTATCCATGCCTGGTTCACCTTGAAGGGCTCGGTATCCAGGTACTCGTCCATGAGGTCGAACATAGTCCACTCGAGCAGCTCTCTGGTCCACATGTCCGGCTGGTGCTGTTTGTATACCTGCATAAAGGGGATGGTGTGCTCATTGAGCTCGACGTGGGGGGGATGCGGCGGACACCAGAAAGTGGCACGCATCAGGTCTTTAAAGAACGGGGGATCGGTCAGCAGGCCGGTGATCTTGGCATAACCCATCTTATCTTTATCGGTCACCTGGGACAGGCCATCGCTGGTAGTCATGTACCTGTCAGTGTCAAATGGGACAATTGCGCCCGCCTTCCAGTCCATGCGGAATCCGTACTTCCATAGCTCCAACTGCTCCCAGCCCGGAGCCGAGCCCCCGTAGTTGGCGATGGCATGGGGCTGAATGCGAACGCCGGCTATGGGCTCGCAGGTCTCCTGCGCTCCGCCACACTCCGGCCTCTCTTCCAGCATGCAGACGCTTAATCCGCACTTGGCCAGATAGGCTGCAGTAGTTGTGCCGTTGTGGCCTGCACCGATGATGACAATGTCGTACCTTTCTTCCTTGTTCATGTACCACCTCCTATTGATTATTTGGTTAAGCCAGTATGGATTTAAGTCAGGTACGTCTTGATATAGCGCTCCATCTCAGGCGTAGTCTTCCACCACTTCTTGACGCCAAGGTCTTCGGCCACCTTGTTAGCGCCCAGATAGCCCGGGCCGCCGAGCACCAGTCCTCCCGGATATGTGGATGCGCCGCATACGTAAAGCCCCTCTACAGGAGTCCTGGTGCTGGAGCATTCCTGATTGGGGCGGAAAGAGCCCAGTTGTATCGGCTTGTAATCCCCATGCTTGATACCGCCGCGGCGCATATTGGGGAAGCGGGTCTCTATGTCCACCGGCGTCTCATGGACAGTCATGATGATGTTCTCACGCTTCATATTGGGAGCAACCTTCTGCCATTTCGCCAGAATTGCCTCTTCCATTTCTTTGCCCTTCTTCTCCCAACCGCCCGGGATTTCGTAGGGGGCGTGCATCTGAAAGAAGGAAGTATGCTTGCCCGGCTTATCGCTGAGGTGGGGATCGTGGAGAGTCTCGCAGGTGGCGTGCCCGCCGAAATTAGCGCCGATCTTGCCCGCCACCACATTATCCCAGTGGGCCAGAAGTTGCTCTGTGCTTTCGATGCCGAAGATGGTCATGAAAGCATCGTTTACCCAGGGGTCGTCGCACTTATAGCGCGGGGGCTCCTCGGAGGCAACATGCAGGGTATAGAAGCTCCACTTGTCGTACTTCCACCCGTCAATCAAAGCTTTGAAGTCTTTATCCAGGTGCTGTGCTCCGACGAGGTCGAGAAAGGTAGTATGCGGGTCAAGAGTGGACATGACTACCTTACTGCGCAGGGTGCGCCCTTCGGCAAGCTCAACTCCGGCAGCCCTCCCATTCTGCACTATTATCTTGTTCACCTCTGCATGTTCCAGAATCAACCCCCCGGCTTTGACTAGCTCTCTGCCCATAGCGCTGGCAAATTTGTGCGAGCCTCCGTAGCAGTAGCATTTATTCATGCCCCGGTCCAGAAGTAGTGGCACGAAGAAGCCTATACCGGTCTCCCTGGGGTCGAGCCCCCACATGCAACTGGCATACAGCATCAGGGCTCTAACCCGGTCGTTCTCAAAGGTGTGATTGATGATTTCCAGCGGGCTCTGCTCAATGAGCTCCAGCATCTCCTGGCCGACCTTGGTCTTCTGGAGAGCCATGCTCATCTCGATTGGGGTCATCGTGGGCACGTAGGTGGCTGGAGCCACTATCTCGTCTACGATGCGTCTCCAGCTTCTCATCACCTTGCCGAAGTTGACAGCATCCTTAAAGGAGAACTTACTGATTGAATCCTTGGTATCCTCTATCATCTGCGTCAGGAGCAGGGACTTGCCATCCTCGAAAACCATGGCTGTTTGCGCATTGGGCTTGATCCAGAGAAGCGAAGCCCCGTCCAGGTTGAAGTCCTTGATGACGGGCATATAGTCGACCATCATGTGATAGATAACGTGCGGGTTGGAGGAGTAACAGGGATATAATATTTCCTCGGTGGCCAGTCCTCCTCCGATTTCGTAGCGGCGTTCGATGAGAGCCACTTTCAGCCCTGCTTTAGCCAGATAAGCCGCTGCCATTAATCCATTAGGACCCGCACCTATGATAACGGCATCCCATTCGCTATTTTCAGGAAACTCCTGAAACATATGTCCAAAATAGTCGTCTGTCGTCACGATGTTTCTCCTCTCGGTCAACTGTCATATCAGCGAGGTATCGCAGAAACCTTTGCCTTTTGGGGTATGTAATACGGCGATGGATACCACCATTTCCCTGGTTCAGCGATACCGTCCTCGATAAGTATGTGCATCAGGTTGTAGGGTATAGCCATTAAACACAGACCCCCGGGATGTCCTGTGGTCTGATGGCAGGTATAAAGCCCCTCGATGGGAGTGCGGTATCGAGCCAGCTCAGGTATGGGACGCCGCGTCCACGACTGGTCACGGCAGTGGCGGGAGCCGCACCAGGTGCCGCCTATGAGGCCGGTATTGCGGAACTCTACTTCCCGGCCGGTGGCTGACCAGCAGTGGATGATGTTTTCCTCATCAAGCCCGTCCAGCGCCTGACTGAACGCCTTGCGCATATAATCGTCTAGCTTTACTTTTTCTTTGTCCTGAGCATCGATGCCTTCAATCTGATACTCCGGGACAGGGACATTCACTTCAAAGGCGGCTGAAATATATCCGTTGCGATATTGGCCCTGACAATCGGTTGGATTGAATGCCTGAGAAGGAGTTAGGAACCACATTAATTTTTCAGGCGGCAGGGTAGGAAGGCTCTTGCGTGCATCGCAATCAGCCACGTTTTCATAGTAGAGCTCCCGTGAGTCCGAGGGGTAAACCCCTCCGGAGGCAACCTTGGCCGGTCCCGAAACACCTGTTTCGCTCTCCTGCATCGCTTTGTATCTTTGGTTCCACTGGATAGGCTTGCGTGTGTGGTAAGTAGTTACATAAAGCGTGCCATTCTTCAGGCTGATGTCCTTTACTTTCTGAATGAACGATGGGTCGAGATGCTCTCGCCCTATCATCTTGAGAAAAGTCTGTTTATAGTCGACAGCGGCTATCACTGCTTTGTTCGCCCAGATTTTCCGACCGCCTATCGCTGCTGTCTCCCTCAGACGTACACCCATCGCTCGCCCATCTTGCACAATGATTTCATCGACGGGGCAGGCCGTACGCACCACTGTGCCGTGGGCTACGGCGCAGCGATGGATGGCATGGAAATATCCGTGAAGTCCACCGCGAGGGATGCTCAGTTTACCTGTGTTCGGTAAAATAAGAAGCTGCACACTGAGTAAAGCAGGGATGGCCACGCCTTCCCAGTGACCGGCGGCTCCCGATGCCCAGGCTGCGAACGCCATAGTTACCTTGAAAGGCTCGCTCTCCAAAAACTCGTCCATAAGCTCGAACATCGTCCATTCACGCAGCTCTGGTGTACATACATCGGGCTGGTATTTTTTGTAAACCTGAATGTATGGGGTGTTCTCATCGGTTACTTCCACTTCGGAGGGATGAGGAGGGCACCAGAAGGTGGCACGCATGAGCTCCTGTGTAAATGGAGGCTGACCAAGCAGGCCGCCGAGCTTGGCGAAACCCATGGCATCCTTCTCTGTGATGGGAGACACACCTTGAGTGGTAGTGTTACCTGCGGTTAACGATTTCATCATATCAACCGGATTCCAGGCCATGCGAAAACCATACTTGTGAAGCTCTAGTTGCTCGAAACCCGGAGCGGGGGCTGCGTACATGAGCATGGCATGAGGATAGATTCGTACGCCGGGGATAGGCTCGACAGTCTCGCAGGCCCCTCCACATTCCACGCGTTCCTCAAGCACGCAGACGCTCAGTCCGCATTTAGCCAGATATGCCGCTGTAGCCATCCCATTGGGGCCTCCACCTACTATGACTACATCGTATCTTTCATCCCTGGACATAGTTCCTCCTTACCAATGCATTGCGGGAATAAGCAAAGTAGAACTAAATGCTGGACAAAAAATGCCATCTCACCCTGCTCGCCAGTTAGAGCAAAGCTGGTAACCAGCCGTTTCGACCAGTGCTAATTTATACGATTATGTTTAGCCCACTCACTTAGGATCTGCTTCTTTGAGAAACAGATCAAAAAAGAAGAAGCCACAAACCCTATTGAGGGGATTGTGTTATATTTATATCTTGTGGTGAGATATTTTTACTGCGCAATGCTGGGGGTGTCAATAGAGAAAACCCGATGTTTTTACGTAGTGTTATGGTATACAGGGGAGAGGGGAAATTGATATAAGTTTGCTAATAAGTTGTATTTGGAATGGCCTGTTTCGCGGTCGAGCACATTTAGTTATGATGGACATGTCTTTGTCTGCATGTTGGGGAAGGGCATCAGCATTTGGAGGTGAAATCGCATTACGCTGACGATTGCTCAAGATAATATCTTATCCTCCGCTGATAGCGAGCACAAAGAAGAGCTCGTCGCCATTGTTCAGCGGCTTGGTCAGGTCGTCGGCCGAGATTTTTTGTCCGTTAACGAAGAACCACACCTGGGGGCGCAGATTGCCCTGCTTGTCATATAGCCATCGCTTCATTTTCGGGAATCGAGCTTCCAACTCGTGAAGGCATTCCATAGGGTTGTTTCCTGTTACCTTCACAAACTCTTGTCCGTCAGTATATTTTCGAAATAGCGATGATATTTTTATAGTAACATCCATCTTACATCCCGATCACTTACACTCACAGCAATTTGGGTCTTTCTTCAGTCTGACTTCGCTGAATTTCATACTGATCCCATCATATATCAAGAGCCTGTCTGTGAGCAATTCGCCTATGCCCAGGATATACTTTATTACTTCGGTAGCCTGGATGCAGCCGATAACCGCTGGGGTGACTCCGACCACAGGGATCTTGCCCGGTATAACGCCCTGGTATAAGCACCTCAAGCACGCTGTCTTGCCTGGGATTACTGTGGTGGCCCTGCCCTCGAAACCGTAGACTGCCCCGTGAAACAAGGGTAGGTTTTTCTTGACCGCAACCTGGTTTAGCAGAAACCTTGCCGGAAGATTGTCCATAGCGTCCACTATCAAATAATCACCTACAAGGTCGAACACATTGTTCTCATCGATTGTTGCCTTTACAGCCTCTACACTGATATGCGGATTAAGCGCCTCGAGCTTCTCTTTAGCCGAGTCAACCTTATTCCTTCCGATGTCTTTATCTGAATGCAGCACCTGACGGTTCAGGTTGCTGAGTTCCACCTTGTCACCATCTATGATTTTGATTCTTCCCACACCGGCTACGGCTAAATAGGTCAGAATGGCAGAGCCGAGACCGCCGGCTCCAGCGACCAGAACCTTTGCCTTCTTGAGCTTTTCCTGCCCCGCTTTTGACCAGCCGGGAATCAGTATTTGCCTTTCATATCTGGCTAGTTCTCGTTTGCTGAGCATCTTTACTATCGCCTCAATAGCAATGGCTACGATGTTGAAAGCACTTTTTGATATTACCGCATTTGGTTTATCATTGCCAGTGGAGCCTCTCGTCAATGGGAGTACCTGTCCCCCGCGGGGGACAGGTACTCGACTCAAGGAGGGCAGGGAACTGCAGGGTTATTTGTATAGCTTGGCGGCGAGCTCGGACAGGCCCAGGCTTAGCAGTTTTTCCTTCAAGGGGCGACCCTTGGCGTCCAGGCCCCTGGCCTTGTAGTAGTCTTTCAGCATGAGTTCTACATTGGGCACCGAGCCCGCAGCGCCACCGTCGGGGAGGGGAGTCAAAATCCGCTTCGGCATTCGGTCATCTGCGGCTGTAATGCCCATGAGATTGTTCAGACCCCTTTGAAGCACCCAGATACGCTCTCCACACTCCATGACTTCTTTAAGGTCGTAGTCAAAACCGGTGGCGTCCTTCAGCGCCTCAGCCAGCTCGGTAACGGTCATGGACATGAGGCCGAACTGGCACATTGTCACTGAATTCGACAGCATGGCTACGTTTTCGCATATGACGTTAAGCTCACCTTTGCCCTCGTCGGCCTTAGGGTCGTAGCCTCCTGTTATACCAATGTCCGGCCAGGTGGTCCAGCCAGATTCAATTTTGCCTATCTCGGATGCGACGTGGCAGGCGCCACGGTTTGACATCACGAAACCGAGGCCATGACCATGAGACCCCCGCGAATCGTATAAAGCATATTCGAGGCCTTTAATCTCCACTGTATAATCTGCCGCATTCTTGCCTATCTTTTTAGCGGCACCGCGGCTGCCCTCTGCCAGTACATTGCCGAATCCCTTGCGGTATGTTATCTTCTCCATTATTGTCAGAACGTCTTCTGCGTTCCCCCACCTCAACTGGCCACCGTCAAGGTCTTTGGAGGTAATGAGTCCCTTCTCGAAGCACTCCATAGCAAAGGCAATAGTGGCCCCGCAGCTAATGCTATCCATACCATACCGGTTTGCCATCTCATTCATTTTGAGGATGGCTGCCATGTTTTCAATAACCATCAGGGAGCCGAAGGCGCCGATTGTCTCATACTGGGGCCCCGGTCCCTCTTCAATTGCGTAGGGACCCTCAGCCAGCTTGACTGTTCTCTTGCACGCTATGGGGCATGTGTAGCATGCATGTGGCTTTGTTAGGTAGGCACCCAGCGCACCTCCGCCGAGAAGCGGCCCCAGCCAGTTGCCGTCGCCCACGGTGTAATTCTTAACCGGCAGGACGCCGGTCATAGCATTTACATCCACCCCCATTGCGGTACCGGAGGCTGTGAGTGTCTGCGAGACGATGCTTTCCTTGACCTTAGCCAGAGCATCCTTGCGTATATTCTCGAAAGCTTCCGGATTGGCAGGCGCTACTTTGCCTGTGCCGCTGATGACAATAGCCTTCAGTTTCTTGGATCCCATCACCGCACCGCCGCCGCAGCGGCTGATCGAGCCCCATTTCGTATTCATTATGTTGGCAAACTTCACCAAGTTCTCCCCGGCAGGGCCAATCTCCAGTACGTCTGCTTTGTTGCCATGGCGTTTCTTGAGAATATCTGAGGTTTCATAGATATCTTTTCCCCACAGGTCGGATGCATCCTTAATCTCCACCTTGTCATCTGCTATTACGATATACACAGGCTTCTTGGAGGCGCCTGATATGGTAATTCCATCGTAGCCTGCCCTTTTCATTTCAGCAGCGAAGTTGCCACCGGCCGAACCCTGCCCCCAGATACCTGTCTGGGGGGATTTAAAGGCTGCCAGTAAGCGTGAAGTGGTGAAAAAGTTGGTCCCTGACAATGGGCCAGCCATAAGAAAGAGTACGTTCTTGGCAGACAATGGCTCGGTGTTAGGGGGTACACGGTCGAAGAAGAGCTTTGCTGCAAGCCCGGCCCCTCCGATAAATTTTCGCAGCACGTCGTCTTTTATTTGGGTGGTCTTAACGGCGCCACTGCTCAGGTCTATGTCCAGTATCTTGCCTTTATAAGTACCCATTTCCCCTCCTCTGCTTAGAGATAAAGCTTCCTAATGGTATTCAACAACCTATTTTAGTAGGGGCCGCGCTTTAAGTGCTCCTTCAACCTCAGATAAGAAATATAAGTTATATTTTGCTTGCGGTTCACGTATTTCTCCAAGGGAACGAGCTGTTTCCTCTTTCGCTCTATTTGATTGCGCACAACCAGGCTCATGGCATTGCTGGCTCCGGAGCCATAGGAAGCAAGCAGTATTGTCTCATCTGGCTTTGCCTTATCCAGAACGTTAGCCAGGCTGATAAAAGCCGAGCAAGACCCCAGGTCGCCCACAACCGAGGCCAGGGCAGGTGCCAACTGGCCTTTTTGTATCCCCAGCTCTTTTGCGGGCAGACTCGGAATCCTCTCATCTGGCTGCGCAAAGACTGCGTAGGTGTAATCTTGAGCCTTCTTGCTCAATTTCCCCAGTAGCCCTTTACAGGCCCCGGCCACGTGTGTTTGATAGCCGTATTCGCGGTCGAACCTGTAATCAGCCTGGTTCGATACCCATGAGTCTTTGGCTGAACGCCACCTATCCATAAATAGGGTGGCATAGGTATCTATATCTTCAATATCTGCTATGGTACCTGTTGTCCCGATAACCATAGCCACAGCCCCGGCGCCGAAGTTGGCATCACCTTCGGTTCCCGGAGCGGTAGCCCTATCTTCCCCGCCGAGTACAAGACCGCACTTTATCCTTTTGGCGGCTATCGCATCCAGACATCCTAGCACGGCGTTGCCAAGTGAGTTCAGGGATCCCAGATAATCTATCCTGGTAGTCTCGGGGCGCACGCCCAGTATTTCGCCTATAATCGGCGACACATATTGCTCGATATAGGGTGAAGAAGCAGTGCCGAAGTATATTGCGCCTATTTGCTCGGGGTTAATGGCTGCATGTCTCATTGCGTTGCCGGCCGCCTCAGCGGCCATGGTTACGACATCCTCATCGGCTCCGCAAACAGACTTCTCGCCGGGAGCCCAGCTACCCCAGGGTATCGCGATATCCTTTTGTTCAATCCGAAACTTCGGTATGTACACTCCATATCCGATAATACCAGCCACATTTGCCTCCTAAAATGATGTTTTACCTGGAACGAGATAGAATGTTAACCACAGCAGCGCCGAACGCAGGCCCGCCTACATTCTGTTGCAGGCCGATGCCATTCTTGAGTTTCACCTGGCGTTTGTCCGCTTCCTCCCGCAACTGGGTGACGACCTCGAAGATTTGCCCCAGCCCGGTTGCTGCTATCGGGTGTCCGTGCGCTTTCAAGCCACCGCTGGGGTTGATAGGAAGCTTTCCGTGCATGTCGAACTCGCCATCCTTAAGCTTTTTGGCAGCTTCCCCGCTGCGCGCAAAACCTACATCCTCAATATCCATCAACTCAGTGTTGGTAAAGCAGTCGTGCAATTCGGCGAAGTCAACATCTTTTGGTTTGATGCCAGCCATTTCGAAGGCTCCTTTAGCGGCCCTGACCACGGAAGGCTGCGAAACGAAGCTGCTTCTATCCCAAAGCTGGTTGTGGTCTAATCCGGTGTGGCTGCCCCAAACGTAGACAGGCTTGTCGGTATATTTCTTAGCCAGGTCAGCACGACATACAATCGCAGCGGCTGCCCCGTCGGTCTGAGGGCAGCAATCGAATAGATGAAGCGGCCAACATATGACCGGGCTGTTAAGCACGCGCTCTACAGTTATCTCGAACTGATAGTGTGCATACGGACAAAGGCTCCCGTTATGGTGATTCTTGACAGCTACCCTGGCGAAGTCCTCCATGGTGTATCCGAGCTCGTGCATCTGCCTGGTAGCATGCATCGCCTGAATCGCTGGCCCGCCCTGTCCCATCATCCAGGAGGGGTGGTTGCCTGTCTCTGCGCCGCCGCCGCCGCCAGCGCCGCCCAGTGATTCAGCGGAAGGCTTGTCTCTCATTTTCTCTGCGCCGAGTGCGAGCACAACATCATAGACTCCTGAAGCCACACCCAGGCAGGCGTTTCTGAAGGTGTCGCCTCCGGTGGGACAGGCATTTTCAATTCTGCTGCAAGACAGGTTAAGGTTGCCGATCATGCTTGCCAGAGATTGACCGCCCTGAGCACCCTGACCTATGAAACCTCCGCTCCACTGTCCGAACCAGGCAGCCTTGATTTCTTTGGGGTCTATCCCCTTTTCAACGTTTTTCAGACAATTTAGATATGCTTCCTGAATCATATTCTCCAGGCTCTTATCGAAAAGCTCTCCGAACTTAATCATTCCCACCCCGATGACAGCGACCTTGCCTTTCATCTTATCCCTCCTCCGCCAGTCTGAATTTGTAACCGTAGACATTGAGCCCTCTATCGGTTAACATCCTGCGGAATACCATTTCGACCTTGGTGCCTATTTTGATTTCATCTGGCGAACCGCACTCGGTCATTATCCCACCGTATCTGCCGCCTCCTTCGAGGTCAACGATAACGGGTAAAATGGGTGGCTCAAACTGGGGTGGGGGTGCCCAGTTCACGCAAAATGTGTGTATTGTTCCTCTTTGGGGGAGCTTATATTCCTTGAGATTTTGGCTGCCACATTCATGGCATATCTTGGTTCGAGGATAACTGATATGACCACAATCCTGGCACTTGATGCCTACCAGTCTATGGACCTCAGTGTTAAATCGCCAGTACATCGGCGATGCAGGTACTGGTTGTGTCATTAGCAAACCTCCTAACTCTATTTTAATACTAAAGCTTCCGCCAAGTTAACTTTATCGTGGTAATTCCAGTCCTCGCATGGCGATGACATTTCGCTGAATCTCGGATGTGCCTCCTCCTATATTTATGCTGATACATTCCTGGTAGGCGCTTTCAAACCTGCCCCTGAGAGGCGCCCATTTAGAGCCAGCCTTCACTTGACCATAGAGACCGAGAATCCGGGAGCCGGCATAGGCCAGGCGCTGTCCCAGCTCACTTCCGTAGACTTTACCTGTACAGGCTGTAACAGCGGCCGGAATCATAAACGCCTCCCCTTTCTGCTGAAGCCAGGCTACCTTGTAGGAGAGAGCAAGACCCACCTCCACGTCGATAGTCAATTGCGTCAGAAGTTGGCGAACCAGAGGCTGTTCCGAAAGGCACTTACCATTTCGTTTGGTTTCTTTACAATACTCTATAAGCTCCTCGAGGTTTCGTTTGGCCTCTGCCATGAATCCTATGCTCGATCTTTCAAAGTTCATGGTCATCAGGCTGACATACCAACCCCTGTTCTCATCTCCCACCATGTTCTCTTTAGGTACTTTGACATCGTCGAAGTACATTTCGTTGAACATGTGCGTGCTATTCAAAGCCTTCACAGGGCGGAGATTGATACCTGGCGAACTCATATCCACGAGAAAGAACGAAAGGCCTCGATGCCGGGGTTGCTCTGGGTCTGTCCTTGCCAGCATAAAGCACCATTGAGCGCGATGCGCACCACTTGTCCAGGTCTTCTGCCCATTGATGATATAGTAGTCTCCGTTCCTGACGGCCCTCGTCTTCAGCGAAGCCAGGTCGGAGCCGGCGTTGGGTTCGCTCCAGCCCTGGCACCACATAATCTCACCGTGGGCTATGGGTGGCAGATGCTGCTGTTTCTGCTCCTCGTTACCTGACGCAAGAAGGGTGGGCGCGAGCATTCCCACGCCCTGTACGTCTATGCCCGGTGCCCTGTAGTACGCTTTAGCCGCAGTGAACAGGAGTTGCTCCATGATAGGCGCTGCCTGCCCGCCGTATTGTCTGGGCCAGGGGCGGGAGAGCCATCCTCTCTCTCCGAGCCTCCTCGCCATATAGCGATGGAAGTCCCATGCCTCATCGTTATCATAGATGTTTTCTGCCCCCCGAGGTGGCGCCTTTTTCATCTCCTCTCTGAAGAAATTCTCGAATTCCGCCTTTAACGCTTCTTGCTCAGGAGTGAGACGGAAATCCAATATGACCACCCCCTTCTAAGTCTTGTTTACTCAAAGCCCGACAATGCAGACGCTGACTGTGGGCGCCAGGGGCTCGTGTCCCATATTGTGAGCAAGTCCCAACTTGGGATTCTTTATCTGACGTTTGCCTGCTCTGCCCTGAAGCTGAAGGTAGAGCTCATACAGCATCCTTATCCCTGATGCGCCGATGGGATGGCCGAAGCACTTCAAGCCTCCGTCTGGCTGCACCGGCAGGGCGCCGCTGAGTTCAAAAATCCCTGCATCGATGTCGTCTTTGACCTTTCCCCTTGGGCTGAACTGGAGGTCCTCCATCGTAACAGCCTCAGTGATGGAGAAACAGTCGTGTACCTCTGCCATGCTTATTTCCTTGCGAGGGTTCTTAATTCCCGCTTCTTTGTAAGCCGCCATGCCGGCCCGGTATCCTTCTTCTACATGGGTGAAATCGTAGTCTGTAGTTACGCGGCCGGAGGTAGGACTGGCACATATCTGTAGAGCCTTGATATATACCGGATCCGGACGGAATTTTTTAGCTATATCGGCACGGGTGATAATGGCAGCGGCGCCGCCATCGGAAACGCCGCAACAATCGAACAGGCCAAGAGGCCAGGCGATGATAGGAGCATTCAGCACCCGCTCCACGGTTAGCACATTTCTCAGATGGGCCTTGGGATTCAAGGAGCCGTTATAATGACTCTTCACAGATATCTTGGCCAGCATAGTTTTGCCTTCTTGAGGACTCAAACCATAACGATGGAAGTACTTGGTTGCCATCATGGCGAACATGCCCGGCATGGTCGCTACGGCATGAGTATGAGTCATATTATCCATGCCTGGCAGACCACTCATTCCCTCATCCTTGATTTTCTCAAAACCAACGGCAAGAACGATATCGTAAATGCCGGCAGCCACAGAATAGGAGGCATTTCTCACAGCATCGTGTCCGGAGGCGCAGGCGTTTACTACGTGGCTGACAGGGATGTATTGTAACCTCAGCGGCTCGCTGACGGAGCGCCCTCCGTGTCCGCTGAAAATACTGCCCGCCCAGGCAGCCTCGATATCCTTAATCTCAATGCCGGCATCGGCTACGGCCTCATTAACAGCTTCCACAATAAGGTCGCTGGGGCCCTTGCCCCACAATTCACCAAACCGGGTGCAGCCCATACCTACAATGGCAACCCGGTCTTTAATGCTCCCTGACATATCTTGCCTCCTTTAACACCTTATGGGGCGAGCCTTCCAGTAATAGCTGGTGATACCCCGGTCGACGAAGACCTTCCTGAAAGTCATCTCCACCTTCATCCCCACCTTAACATCATCCGGGTTCCGGTCGGTAAGGTCGAACAACATCCTACCACCGTCTTCGAAGTCGATCAGCACTACAGAAGAGGGCGGGTCAGCAGCCGGCGCCAGTTGGTCCAGGGTGTAGCTGAACACAGTAGCCTTCTTTCTGGAGAAGTCATAGTCGTCGAAGTCATCCACTGCCCCGCATACCGCACAGACGCGGATAGGTGTTGTAGTAATGCCTCCGTTATCATACTGAGGTGTCTTACAGCGCCTGCATTTGATTCCCCAGAGCCCCAGGAGGTCTTTTCTCTGCCTCCAGTTGGCTGCTACGGATATGTGTCCTCTCTCAGGACGCCTCGCTTGGTCGAGGGGGACGATTTCACGCCAGCGGAGGTAGTCATTATAGTTGTTCATCATATGTTTTGACTCGAGATGCTTGGCAAATCCACGGCGCTCCCCCAGCTTCTTTATGGCATCGGTTACCTGCAACACAAATGCATCGGCCCCATTCCCGTAGCCAGCGAAGAGGATTTTATCTCCAGGCTCAGCTTGTTCCAGAGCGCTTACCAGCATCACGAAGGACATGGCAGATCCCAGAAGTCCTACATTCATAAAGATGCCCGCCGGGTCAAGTAATTGAGTGGGTTCAAAGCCTAGCTCCGCTGCTACCCGGCCATGCCTCCTGACGTCACCGGGCGGGTCGAAGACCACCTTGGCGAAGTCCTTGGGCTCGAGGCCGCTTTTCTTCATCAGCCCTGATAACGCCTCGGGCATGACCTTAGAGTAGCTTTCGTCCATCATCATGCGGTCTTCCCAGGAACGAATGAAAGTATCGGTTTCGCTCCGCCAGGTTGCTGCCAGCTCGTCAGAGATCGAGTAGCTGTCCAAAATCTCGGCGATAACATTCTTCTTGCCCAGAAGTAGGGCGCCTGCACTGTCACCCAGTGCCTGCTCGTTTATACCTGACGGGGCAGCCATGCGGGTATCGGAGGCGGTTACCAGCATACTGTTTGTTCTTTTAGCCTTTATAGCATCTAGAGCGAATCCCAGGGCAGTTGCCCCAGAGCGTGGTGAGCCTGTGATATCTGCCGTTGGGATATCCCGGCGCAGGTGTAGCGCCAGGGCCATCGTGGCTGAGCATAGCTTCTCCTTGTATGGAGATGTAGTAGTTGCAAAGAGGAGGCCGTCAACTGTAGAGGGGTCTATATCTCTCAGGCAATCTATAGCTGCTTCCACAGCCATGGTCACGCTATCCTCGTCATAGTAAGCGATCGCCCTTTCTCCAGGTATAGCAAAGCCTCCCCATGCCTTGGCAAAATTCTGTCGGTCTATGCGTTGCCAGGGGATATAGGCACCATACGAGGTTATGCCTATCATGGAAATCTCCTTTCAACCGCCTAACAAGGGGCTCAAGCCCCTTGTCTACCTCAGCACTTCTGCGTTCACTGACTGCTGGCCCTATGTGTTATCTGGGTTATCGTCTTAGTGTCCTAATTTCCTAACTCTGAGGATAAAACCTTGACCAGCCTCTGAATATAGTGTTGGTACTTATTTTATCCCACTGCTCTTTCCTGACAACTGTTAAGGGGTAACACTATATAAGGTAGTGGTGGCATGGTGTAGACAACAGTGTTGACACCTGACATAATAGTGTCAGTGAGTATAAGATAACTAAATGCTTCTAGCAAGAGTGAGCGAGCAGCGGTCTGGGAGGAGAAAACGTATGGAGAAAACGAGACTTCTCGTTGTAGATGATGAGGCTCTTTTCCGGGAGCTTTTATGTCGCACTTTGTCGGCAGAACCAGGGCTGGAGGTGATAGGGGTGGCAGGAGACGGAGATAGTGCGGTCCAATTTGCCAGGAGGGAGAAGCCGGATGTGGTGATTATGGATATCGAGCTACCTGGTAAGCTTGACGGGATTGAAGCAGCTCTACAGATCAAGAAGGAGAAGCCGCAAACTGGAATTGTTATCCTGTCTGCTCACAGTGAGCGACGTTATGTGACAAGCTTACCCCTCGAGGACATACAAGGGTGGGCTTATCTTTTGAAACAAACAGCGCCGGACCTTGCCACAGTCGTGCGCGCCATCGAAGGGAGTAAGGCAGGGATGGTGGTGTTGGATCCCACAGTAGTGGCGGGTCTTCGTCCCAGGCAAGGCTCGGCTGTGGCCAGGTTGAACCCCAGGCATCAGGAAGTATTGGAGTTCCTCGCTCAGGGGTATAGCAACACTGCCATAGCCCAGTTGCTGAAATTGTCCCGTAAATCGGTTGAAACCTACATAAATGCCATATACCAGGAACTGCATCTTTCCCACGAACAGGATATCCACGCCCGGGTCAAAGCGACACTTCTCTATCTGGAAAGCTCTAGGAGCCGTCAAGGATAGACGAGGAAAATCGTCAAGCTGGCACTATGTTATCTGTCCTCAGAGCCGTTACTCTAGTTATGGGCGGAGAGGTAAGGCCCATACGCGGGGAGAGATGCATAGTGTACAGAGTCGTTGTAGTTGATGACGAGCCGGAGTTTCGCGAATGGCTTAAGTCGTTGATGGAAAACAGCAAAGACTTCAAATTAGTGGGCGAGGCTAAAACAGGAACAGAAGCCGTTTACCTCATTCCATCGCTCTTGCCGGACCTTGTGATCGCAGATATGTATATGCCGGAGCCGGATGGCTTGGAGGTGGCCCGCTATGTTCAGCACCATTTCTCAGACATCAAAGCGATACTTGTTAGTGCCTACGAGGAGCGTGTCTATGAAAGGCTGGCGAGGGAAGAAGGTGCGCTGGCATTTATTCCGAAAGCGAGGCTTTCTCTGGATGCCCTGCGCCAGGCCCTGAAAGGGGAAGTAAAGCCGTGACTTCAGTCCCTTCGCCTGGAGCGCTTCTGATAGTGCACTTGCCGCCGCCTACCTCGGCATAGTCCTGCATCATCAATAAACCCCGTCCGCCGGAGATGCTCCTTGGTTCGAATCCCTGGGCATTATCGCGCAGCGTCAGGAACAGCCATTCCTTAGGAAGCAGCTTTAATCCCATAGTGATTTTGCTTGCCTTGGTATGCTTGACCACATTGGTCAGGGCTTCCTCGGCGATACGATATGCTGCAAGCCTCACCCTCTCCGAAATCAACTGGGGATTTAGCCTTTCCTGCCGCATGAGTTCTTCATCCAATTCCATCTCGATGTTCAAGGATACCTCAAATTGGTCTCCTAATGACTGCAGAGCCGCAACCAACCCCCGGCGCAGGATAGAGGGATAGAGCCTGTGGCTGATGGGGCGGACGTGGTTATCCAGCAACTCACTCAATTTCTGGTGCAGGTCTCTTATTTCTTGAGCCAGCTCCCCCGCCGGCGCCTTGCGCTCCAGTTCAGTAAGCCGATGCAGCAGGATGATAAGCCTGTTCTGGACTGACCCGTGGAGCTGCTGCGCAATGTCCCTGCGCACCGACTCTTGTGCGACTATAATTCGTTGCAGCGATAGCTGCAATTCCTCCGCTCTGGCCAGGGCTGCCGCATGTTCAACCCGTTCCTGTTCCGCTATTTTGCGTTCGGTGATGTCGCGAAAATTGGTGAGAATACCGCCCACAACCGGGTCGTTAAGGAAATTTCTAGCCATAACCTCAAGAGTACGCCATGAGCCGTCTCTGTGCTGTGCGCGCAGTTCGCCTTGGTGCGTAGAACCGGGCTTTTTGACCAGCTCGGTGAATGTCTTAATGACGTATGCTTTATCATCGGGATGGATAAACATAAATGAGTTCCTGCCTTTATGCTCGTCAACCTTGTATCCTAACACACGTTCAATTGAGGGGCTTTGGTACAGAATGTCTCCATCGCTGTTAAGTATCGCAACATCGTCCAATGAGTTCTCGATCATCACCCGAAAATGCTCTTCCCTCTGCTTCAGCGTTTCCTGAGCACGCTGACGCTCGGTCACATCACGGTAATTGATAACGATACCCTTAACCGCTGGATTATTGAGAAGATTATTTGCGGTTCCTTCCATTATGTGCCCCGTACCATCCTTATGCAGGAAGCGGATTGCTGCAGGTATTGCCTGCGCCGGATGTTTGGAGAGCCTCTTGAATGTTTTGATAACTTTTTCTCTATCGTCTGGATGAATAAAGTCAAGTATGTTCTTTCCCACCAATTCTTCAGGTTTAAGGCCGATTATCCTTTCTGCGGATGGACTTTCATAACTTATCGTAAGGTCCTCATTTACAATCGCGATGCCGTCCAGAGAGTTCTCAATGAGCGCTCGGAAGTGTTCCTCTCTTTCCCGCAGCATTTCCTCAGTCCATTTGCGCTCCGTGATATCCCGGGCATTGACTACAAAACCCCTGACAGAAGGGTCATCGACAAGGTTATTCGTGATACCTTCAACTATATGCCATGAGCCGTCTTTGTGCCGGAAACGTACCTCCAGGGCTACAGGTTGGCGGGGATTTTTGGTGAAGTTGTCAAGATTGGCGGTGATATACTGTACATCTTCGGGGGAAAGGAACTCCAGTGCATTCTTGCCAACTACCTCTTCCGGATGGTAACCCATTATCCGTTCCACGGAAGGGCTCACGTAGCGGACGGTCATGTCGCTATTCGTAATCAGGCTGATGTCCATAGAATTCTCGACGAGTACCCTGAAGTTCTCCTCTCTTTTCCTGAGCGCCTCCTCCGCTCGCTTACGCTTGGTGATGTCTCTCATGACAGCGACCAGCGTTTTAGGAACCCCCTCTGCATCTTTGATAACCGAAGCGGCAAAACTGATAGCGATTTCCTCTCCGGATTTGCTCACAGCGCGGATATCTATATGTTCAGAGCTACCCTTCTCCAAGACCTCTTTCAAGGCATTTTTTGCCCTTTCTCTATCAATTGTCCTGCGGTATGTGGGCAAATTAAGAGCAGACGTTCCGATCAGTTCACTTGCCTTGTATCCGAGCAGTTTTTCAAAAGCCTTGTTGACATAAACTACTTTGCCCTCTGTATCTACAAGCATAACCCCATCGGGCATCTCTTCGATGGCTGCTGATCTCACCAGCTTGCGCTTAAGCTGTGCTGCGTCAATCCACCCTCTCTCGGAATTTGACTTCTCAAGTTCCGCGACGCGCTTGTGAAGGGTCTCCAATTCCATTATGAGTTGGTTCTTGGCCTTATCTGCATTTTTGGCCATGATGCCGCTCACTCCCAGCCGCTTTTTTGCCGAGGCACAATTTCCAGACGAACTCGCTAGTGTAACAAAAAGCATATCAAAAACACCGAATTAACGCAACTTGCCAGGAGGTTCTCTAACGAACTGCGCTTGCATAGAAGTAAGGAGAAACGGGAAAGGCGAGAACATTGGCCCGGTTGTGTACCAGTAATTGTGGGACTTTGACGAATGCCGGATGTGAATATAGAATTATTAGGGCAAGTACGTTGGTTTCTACCCGGTTAAATAAAGGTGTTGAAATATGAGAGTGGAAGACCTCAGGAACTATGGAAAGGGCTTGATGGACAGTATACCCGATCCCGAAATGGCGGAACGCGAGGGTAAGATGAGGAGGAGAATGCACCAAGAGTTGGAGGGGGAACTGGGACCTGCCGGCGCAACGGAGCTTATGTCGAGAATGAAGGAAGAGGCCGAGCACATGAAGTCCCAAGACTTATCAAGCCTCAAAGAGCGTGGACTCCGCGACCAGAGATTCATAGAATCAGTTATTAAAAGGATAGCGCTCATGAAGGCCCTGGCGGATATGGTAGGTATGGAGAAGGCCTCCGCGCTACAATGCAGGCTGGTGGAAAAGACCATATGGGAATTGATGTCACCGATGTGGCCGTCGGTAGATGATTACAAGTCGTGCGGCAATTACTTTGAGGCTTTCAAGAAATATGGCATGACTGCTATGGTTGCAAATGCACGTGCCGGGCTGCACGATGTGGAGTTAGTGGAAGATTCGCCCACCGCGCTTGCCTTCAACGTCAAATATTGTGTCTGGCACGAAGCGGCCAAATTGTTCGGCGACCCCTACCTCTGTTACCCCTCGACATGCTACGGTGATGAAGTAACTATCCCCAGGGTGTTGAGCCAAATGGGGGGTCGGTTCAAGCGTGCTGGGACTCTAGCCCAGGGCGCGCCGGTGTGTGACTTCAGATATGAGCTTCTTGCTCTTGACGGCCATCGACTCTAGGTGGTCCTATCTCGAATCATTACCACACCAAAGATGGTGGTAGAAATTGCTATCCCGCCATTGGGGTGCAGCCACATACTACCCTGCCAATTGTTATAGCCTATCCCCGTTCCTACAAGTTTCTTGTACACCGTTTCGCCGGTTTTGAAATCGATAGCAGTGAGATACCATTTGGATCTGCAGCATGACACGACCCGGTCGTAGATATACACCAAACCATTACCCATGGACAGCCTGAACCCACCGACACTCTTCTCATTGGTTGACCATACCTCTTTGCAGGTATATGTGCCGTCTTTATTCCTTACAGCATCTACGCGAGTCAGCCCCGGTTCTACGCACCTGGAGAAGGGAAATGTGTGGGGTCCCCAGTTATTCTCAACAATCGCCGAATATACCCCGTTGCCGTTGCCGCTATCATCAGCGTGCGCAAAGGCAATGGCTGTAAGGTCTGTGGCGCTCTTGCCTTCCGCAAATAGCGGCACGCTGCCCACGATAGCGCCATCTGAACGCTTGATGAATAGCAGATTTATCCGCGGCTCTGCGTTGTCTGCAATGACAATCAGCCCCTCTTTGGGAGTGCCAGTTATTGTCACCGATGTTCCTGAGCCAACGCTGATCAGGCCAGCCTTTCGCTCAGCAGCTTTGGAATACCCCGAGCGCCAATCTATGACAGGGCTGCCGGTGCTATCGTGGCTGAAGCGGTACATAGCCTGGTCGGAGATAATAAAGACTCCATCCTCGCCAACAGCAAAGGAGTTCTCAACCAGCTCACCCTGTATCCGCATCTGGCGAACCTCACCGGTATCCACATTTAGCGTGCCCACCACTCCCTGGACACTGGCGAACCAATAATATTTACCATCCCAGTCCGGCAGCACAAAAGCAGGGCTGTCGTCTGTACCAGGCACCATGTAAGAAGCTAGGTCATATTCACGCACCAATTCGAACTTTTTGCGTTTTTCTAAATCGGGGGTCTGAACGACCTGTACGGTGTTCTTAGTCGTAGGCACTACAGCGCGGTCCAGGTGGTCAAGGTAGAAATACATCCCTGCGCCCAGATACTCCCAGGGCCTTACGCCTTTGAAGAAAAAAGTCCAACTCCGGGGAGGTAGGTCATATGATGCCAGTTTCTCCAGAGTATCGGGATCCGTTAGCTCTAGCCACAATTTCATGCCGTTACCGCCGACCCCGACAAGACGTCTCTTGCTGTCGAAGGTAATTGTGCCGTATCCTCCAAAGCCCTCTGTCCTCGAGACGATTTCTGAATTTATCCCGAGCGGCCCGCTAGCTTCGTATGTGTCGCTGATATAGGCGTCGCAGTGCATATTGCTGCCGGGGTTGGGTGCCATAAACGCATGCTGAGGAATTTTCACATGAGGTACCGGATGGGAGAATTCTTGGGGATGGAATCGGATTAGCTCATCGCGCTCCGGCACCAGAAAACGAAGCGGACAATTGGGGATCGGTTTTATCTTGCCCGGGCGCAGCTTCGTTATTGAGAAAATACAAATAGCGCTGATTACCAGCGAAGCAAGTGCTATGTATGACAGGACTCTCTTTTTCATTTTCCTCTCCTTTGTGTTTTTATCTCGTTCCCCACTATTTACTCTCTAACATTGCCTCTTTGTTTTACTTTGTCCATATCCCCGCTTGCTGGCTCAAGCCGTTTATAGCCCAGTGCATCGAACGCGAAGTGCCAGTTTCGATTTATTTTTGCTATGACACTATCATCTAAGTTCTTATGTGCCAGCTTCTGGTAACCTGCTATAGAATCAAGGTAAGCGCGGAAGGCTGGCTCTGCCTCGGCGAATCCGGGCAGGCTTAGAGTCTCATAAATTCTACGCAATTGAGCTAAGGGTTCCTTATCCAGCTCCTCATATCTCACCTCAACTAAATTGCCTGCCGGGATGAGTGTCTTATCGGCCAGCAGCCTCTGCATTAGCTGGCTATAGAACCGCAAGACCCAATTCTCATGTTCGCCCGGGTCAATTTCTTGCAGTTGTGCCCTCTCCATTACGACCCTGTATAAATGCTGGGTTGAGCGAAATATACTGTAAGGGTTACGGTAAATGTGGATGAATTTTGCATTGGGGAACAGTTCGAGCAACGTTTTGATGCGCGCACTGTCGGCGCAGTTTTTAACAATCAGTCGCTTTCCTCCGGCTTTCAGTGAGGCCTTGCGTAGAACTACAAGGTAGATTTCTTTCCATTTAGAGATAATTGATGCAGGGAGGTTGTAGAAGTTGGTGACATATCTTTCGAAGAAGTAGGTGGCTCGTCGGGGAAAAGAATACATATGCAGGTAGGAGTAGGGCGACATGTTGGCGATCGCAAGGTCTTCCTCTTCGGGGTTGTCCAGCGAGAG
>JBBIRL010000003.1:0-19624 GCA_037441825.1 Dehalococcoidia bacterium
TGTATAGCTCTATAGCTTTTCCCAAATCTTGCTCTGTTATTTTCTTTCCGGTGAATTTCTCCAGCGCTGCTATGAATCCTTTATATTCCTGCACCATCAGGGGTTTTGCCCTCGGGCTTTGCATATGGTTGGGCTGCCATACGTAGTACTTGAAGGGCGTGGGGATATAGTTTTGCCAGTTATCGTACGTGCCCTGGACATGGGAGCATGTGCGTGCCATGGTTATGCCATCGAGGTAGTTGTATCTCCCTTTCAAGCCCTGAGCCAGGGTATCGCGGGAGAATGGGCAGACTGTGGGAAAAAGATAACGGTCGGTAACGTCTTGCACTTCATGGCTGCCCAGGATTCGCACGGGCAGCATGCCTGAGGCGTGCATGATCTCGACGGGGGAATAGCTGCAAAGCCAGCCGATAGCCTTTCTGCTATGCTTTTTCTTCCAATCCTGGGCATACTGGTGTCGGGTAGCCAACACCTCTTGGAATTTTTCGATTGCACCCACTTCTTATTGCTCCTTCCTCTGTTGATTACCAAGAATAGAGGCTATGTCGGACACTCAGTCACTAAGCACCGACATGCCTCTACTTATCAACTGAATAGCTTCCAGCGTCATCGCTGACACAAAAACACCTACTGATTCTAGTTTAGCAAGTGCCCAAGCTTGTGTCAAGCTCACACCATAGGGAAAACCTGAGCATGTCAGGCAGCTCACGGAACGCAGAGAGTTGTCGGGGCATTCGTTTGCGTGTCCTGCGAAAGTCTCGGGAGAGTGCAAAAGGGTTATGCATACGGGTAGGTTGGAGCCACCTGCTCCAACCTACCTTGTAGAGGCGAAGTCTTCTCGCCCTGTCAATGTACGGGTGGGTTTCAGACCTGTTCTGAGAAAGAGTCCCCAAGATTGGGGATAAAGGGAGTTGAAAAGTGTTGCTAAACGACCGCACAACTATTCCTTGACGTAATTCGGCGATTGCCCTAAAATATTAGCTTGTTAAGTTTTTCTTTAAGCTAAGTAAAGTGCAACTAATCTCAGAGCTGTCCGGCTTTACCCCTGAACGCGAAACCCTGCTTACTATAGGGGTTTTCGATGGGGTTCACCTCGGCCATCGACATCTCATCGGCAAGCTGACTCAGCGAGCCGCCGAGGGTAATTTCCTCAGCGGCGTGGTGACGTTCAATAGTAATCCCAAAGCCGTGTTGTCCCCCAAGACAAAGCTGGCCCGCTTGACTACCCTCGAAGAGCGAGCCACTCTTCTCAAAAACCTGGGGGTCGATCTGGTTGTTCCTCTTACCTTCACTAAAGAAGTTGCCGCTCTCAGCGCGCGGGAGTTTGTCCTCTATCTCAAGCAGTATCTTAAGATGCGCGGTCTGGTAATCGGCCCCAATTTCGCCCTGGGCCGGGGCAGGGAGGGCAATGCCGCTGCCCTCCAGTCTCTGGGCCAGGAGCTTGGTTTCACAGTCGAGGTAGTGAAGCCTCTTATGACAGAAAGCACTCTGGTGAGCAGCACCGCTGTCAGAGCGGCTCTGGCTCGCGGCGATATGAAGACGACGACGAAGCTGTTGGGCAGGTATTTCAGCCTCAGCGGCCCTGTGGCAGGTGGAGTGGAGCGGGGCCATATTTTAGGCTTCCCTACGGCGAATATACAGTTGGAGCCGGAGCAGGCCCTTCCCGAGGATGGCGTCTATGCTACTCTGGCGCACATCGGTGATAGAGTGTATCAGTCTGTGACCAATATCGGGGTCAAGCCGACCTTTGGCAAAGGTGAGCGCACTGTAGAAGTGCATATTCTTGATTTTACCGGAGACCTCTATGGTCAGAGGCTCAGCATTGAGCTTGTGGAGCGCCTGCGCGCAGAGATGAAATTTGCCGGCCCGGAAGAACTGGCAGCTCAGATTAAGCAGGATGTCGAGCAAGCCAAGATGATGCTGAAAAAGCCCTTAGCGGGAGCGAAAAATGCCGGGTAAATTCCCTGTCTCTATACTGAAACGCGGCGTTGCCGAGATTATAGTCGAGGAAGAGATGGTGCGCCTCCTCGAATCGGGAAAAAAGCTGCGGCTGAAGATGGGTTTCGACCCCAGCCGCCCCGATATTCACCTGGGGCATGTGGTGGGGATGAGGAAGCTGCGCCAGTTTCAGGAGCTGGGGCATCAGGTTGTGGTCATCGTGGGCGACTGGACAGCCCAGATCGGCGACCCCAGCGGCATGTCTCAGACACGTTCTATGCTTTCTGCTGAAGAGGTCCATGCCAACGCCGAGACCTACATGCAGCAGTTCTTCAAGGTGGTAGACAAGGAGAAGACCGAGACGCGCTGGCAGAGCGAATGGTTTGGCAAGTTCAGCCTGGCCGATGTTATCAGTCTCACCAGCAAATTCACCGTAGCCCAGCTTCTGGCGCGGGAGGACTTCAACAATAGGTATGCTTCCGGACGTCCCATCGCTATCACAGAGCTGTTGTACCCTCTGCTTCAGGCCTACGACTCCGTGGCTATCAAAGCAGATGTCGAGTTCGGCGGGATTGACCAGAAGTTCAACTGCCTCATGGGCAGAGAGCTTCAGCAGATGATAGGCCAACCCCGGCAGCAGGTATTCCTGATGCACCTTCTGGTGGGCACAGACGGCCAGCAGAAGATGAGCAAGAGCCTGGGCAACTACGTCGCAGTCAATGATACCCCTGAAGATATGTACGGCAAAGTCATGTCTATTCCTGACGACTTGCTCATGGACTACTTCGAGCTGCTCACCGACGTCTCCGACAAAGAGCTTGAGGCGTTCAAGCAGCAGCTTGCAGCGCAGTCGGTCAACCCCATGGAACTTAAGAAAAGGCTTGCCGTAGAAATCGTGCAGCAGTTCCATAGTTTACATGCTACGAGAGAGGCAAAATCGCATTTTGAGAGCGTAGTGCAACGAAAAGAGGCACCGAAAGGAATTGAGGAGTACTCAGGTGTTGCTTTCGATTTAGGCGGTGGAATTTACCGTCTAGACATTACACCAGCCTTGCTTGAAAAGGGTCTCGTCAAAAGTCGTGGCGAATTAAAGAGACTCATAGCTCAGGGAGCCATTGAAATAAATGGTGAGAAAATCAATGACACTACTGTAGATATACCCGACGGCAGCATTATACAGGTGGGCAAACGCCGCTTCCTCAAAATCCTCATCAAGAGGGCCTAAGCCTTCTCAGGCTCCTTCTTCGATTCCGCAATTATCTTCTGGGTGACGTGCGCCGGCACCTGTTCGTAGTGGCTGTACTCCATGGTGTAGGTGCCGCGTCCCTGGGTGATCGCCCTCAAATCGGTAGCGTATTTCAGCATCTCCGCCAGCGGGGCCTGAGCATCTATGTGATTGATCCCGCCGCCGGGCGACATTCCCATCACCCTGGCTCGCTTGCTGTTGAGGTCGCTCATCACATCGCCGGTGAAATTATCGGGGATGGTAATGTGTACGTTCATTATCGGTTCCAGCAGCACCGGCTGCCCCTGGGACACACCTTTTTTCAAGGCATAGGAGGCCGCTATCTTGAAGGATATTTCCGAGGAATCTACGGCGTGAAAGCTGCCATCGAATAGCGTTACCTTCATGTCGGTCAGAGGATAACCGGCTAATCCGCCTTCCTTCAATCCCTCGTTAACACCCTTTTCCACAGCGGGGATATAGTTCTTGGGCACTGAGCCGCCTACAACCTTTTGAGCGAACTCAGCGCCGCTGCCTCGAGGCAGTGGTTCAAGCCTGAGCCAGACATGTCCATACTGGCCGTGTCCGCCGGTCTGCTTCTTGTGCTTATATTCTGCCTCTACCGGCATTGTGATTGTCTCTCTATATGGTATCTTCGGAGTCTCTATCCTCACCTCTACGCCGAACTTGCGCTTCATCTTCTCCGCTGCTACTTCGAATTGAGCTTCACCCATGCCAGAGAGGACGGTCTCTGCGGTGTCAAGGTCTTTGCGGACAGCGAGGGTAAGGTCCTCCTCGGTTAGCCTGGTCAAAGAGCTTCCCAGCTTATCCAGGTCAGCCTTGGTCTTGGGCTGGATGGAGACACTCAGCGTGGGTTGGGGAAATTCGATGGGAGTGAGAGCTAGGGGATGGTCTTTACTGGAAAGAGTATCGCTGGTCCCGGTCTCTGCCAGTTTAGCTACTGCGCCGATGTCTCCGGCACTAATCTGAGGTACTGGCTCCTGGGACTTGCCCCGTATCATATAGAGCTGTCCGATGCGCTCAGCGCGCTTCTTGGTAGCGTTCCAGACGCTGGAATCGCTTTTGATGGCTCCACTGTATACCCTGAGATAGGTGAGTTTTCCTACATAGGGGTCTGCGGTAGTCTTGAACACCAGTGCGGCCAACGGCGCTGACTCATCCGGTTCAATCTCCTCGTCTTGCTGTGTCTGAGCGTTTTTGGCTGTAACCTTGCCCTTATCCTTGGGAGAAGGGAGATAGTTCAATATAGCCTCGATTAGCTCGGCGATGCCCTTGCTTTGCAGAGCGGAGCCAGCCAGAATTGGCACCAGCTTGCCCGTAATCGTGGCTGCCCGCAGAGCGCCGCGGATCTCATTCTCGGTTAGCTCAGTGCCCTCGAGATATTTGGTGATAAGGTTATCATCGGTCTCAGCTACGCATTCTACCAGTTTCTCGCGAAAGGCAGGTATCTTGTCGGCAAGGGAGGGAGGTGCCTTGGCAGTCTTGCTGATCAGGTCTACCACACCTTCAAATTTGCTCTCAGCGCCTATAGGCAACTGAATAGGCACGCATTTCCTGCCGAACTTGGTGCTCAACTGCTCCACTGTCTTGAAGAAATCAGCGTTTTCGCGGTCTATCTTATTCACAAACAAAATTCGGGGTAGTGCTCTATCGTCAGCGTATTGCCAGACTAGCTCGGTCCCCACCTCTACCCCCGACGCTGCGGAGACTATGACCACTGCTCCGTCGGCGGCGCGCAGCGATGCTTTGACTTCTCCTACAAAATCAGGATAGCCTGGTGAATCGATCAGGTTGACCTTGGTCTTATTCCACTCGAAGGGAAGCAGGGAGAGGTTGATGCTTATTTTGCGCTTGGTCTCCTCGGGCTCGTAGTCTGAGGTCGTAGTGCCGTCGTCCACTCTACCCAGTCTGCTGATTGCTTTTGCCTGGAATAGCATATTCTCGCACAGCGAGGTCTTACCAGCATTGGTATGAGAGAGCAGGACGACGTTGCGGATTTGCTCAGTCCGATACTTCTCCATAGCCCCTCCCCGGGTGATAATCCTTAGTATTTTACTTCATCTGAGGGAGTGGCGCAACCCGAGTGTGAGTACCCCAATGTGTTGATTGGCTCGTAGTTTTATAGTAACATATACGCCGTGGGGCTGTAGCTCATTTGGGAGAGCGCTTGAATGGCATTCAAGAGGTAGGGGGTTCGAGCCCCCCCAGCTCCACCAAGGGTATCGATAGGCAGAACTCCTGCTGATTGCATATCACCTCGGCACAAAGGCAGTGGCAGAGAATTATTAAAGGAGAATGGAGCAAGTGATGTGACTCGGACTCTCGACTCTCTGCTTGGGAGGCAAGCCCTGTTCTAGTCCCGGTTCCCTGCTCTGGAATATGACGCACTATATTGACCCCGTTCGTTTATACAATAGGCAATCCCCCCATTGAATTTTCCGCAATTTCATTTACAATATTTTCACAATTGGTCAGGAAGTTGACACCCTAACCCGGGAAAAGTAACGAAAAGCAACAGGGTGGGGAGACACAATATGTTGTGTTTTTGGTATATGATTGCACTATATATTGTGCCTTCGGGTGATTAGCCAGTGTTGAATCTAAGTTCTTAACTTTCAATCATGGTGTCGCCAGTTCGAATCTGCCAAGGCTCACCAGCTTCAAAAAAGAGGTTCCCCTGGACAAAACCCACCTTGTACCGCTTGCTCAGGCTACGTAGTTGAGTAGGGTGGCACGGCAAAAATGGAGAATAGCGATCGCTCTTTAGTCTTCGTCTAAGCCAATCTATCTGTTTACAATTGACAGTTGACAGTCTTTTTAATATTATTGTGTGGTCAGTCACTAATGAAAGCAAATTATTCAGCAGAATTCGTAAATATAGCTGCACCAGAAATACAGCCAAACCGTGCTATTACGCATAACTGGAAAATGCCGTGGGGAAGGTAAATAGTTACCGCTCCTGACGAAGCCAGGCAGATTCTGGAGTCAAGGGCCTGGACAATTTAAACTGGGGGAAGGAGTAAGCATGAAATACTTTGAAGATTTTAACGTTGGGGAAGTAGCCGTAACCAGGGCGAGGACTATCACTGAAACGGACATAGTCAATTTCGCTGCCCTGACCGGGGATTGGTATCCACTTCATACCGACGTTGAATATGCCCAAAAAGGCCCCTTTGGCGAGAGGATAGCTCATGGGATGTTAGTAATATCCTTTGCTATCGGGCTGATGCCTCTGTATGAGATGGCAATTATTGCCTTCTACGGCATGGACAAGTTAAGGTTTACCGCACCGACAAAGATAGGCAATACCATACACGTGGAGCTAGAAGTTATGGAAAAACAGGACAAAGGCGACATAGGAGGTGTAGTAAGTCTAAAGCAATCGGTTAAGAACCAGAGAGGCGAAAATGTAGCAATCTCGACCATGAAAGTATTGATTGCCAAACGGCCAGCAGCCTGACACCAGGAGTTGCAAGCAATGTCAGTACAAAGCGAAGAACTGGGCAACACAGGAACTTTGATTTACCCGAGTCGAATAAAGCTTCCCTATACATGGCACGTAGGTAAGGTGGGAAGCAGATTTTATCAGGAGATAAAGGACAATGGTAAAATCTGGGGTATTAAATGTTCCAAATGTGAATGGGTTTTTGTGCCTCCCCGGGAGACTTGCCCCAGGTGCTACTGCGACATGAGTGAATGGGTGGAGCTCAGCGATACGGGCACATTGTTGACCTATACCGTAACAAGGTATGCTGTTCCAGGTATCCAACCTCTAGAGCCACCATTCGCTCTAGGTATCATAAAGTTGGACGGTGCAAGTACTGGATTGGTACACCTGCTGGGTGAAATAGACTTGAACGATATTTCTGTTGGCTTAAGAGTCAAAGCGGTTTTTCGTGAAGTGAGGGAAGGCAATTACCTGGACATCAAATATTTCAAGCCCGTCAGAGCCTGAGCAGTGTCAAATTGAAATCGGAGCAAGAGTTTGGAGAAGGTCGGCATCATAGGAGTAGCTCAAACCAAATACCAGAGGTATAATCCGGCGTCTCATGCTGAGTCGGCTTACGAAGTTACCAGTAAGTCGCTGGAAGACGCAGGACTAACGATCGATGATATAGATAATACTATAACTGTCTGCAACGATTTCTGGGATGGCCGGACCATTTCCTCCATGACAATTACAGAAGCCACCGGTTCTCATAAATCTCCCACCACGAATGTAGAGGGAGATGGCACTTATGGCGCATTGATGGGACTCATGCGTCTCCTCTCTGGCCTGCACGAGATAACCCTGGTTGTGGCGCAAAGCAAAATCTCGGAGGGAATACCGTCGGTAATCACCAATGCTATCTTTGATCCTATCTACGAGCGCATGTTAGGGCTTGATGCGATAAATTCAGCAGCTCTTCAGATGAGGAGTTACATGTCCAAATATGGGGTTACTGAGGAGCAATGCGCGAAGGTCTCGGTTAAGAATCACAAAAACGCCAAGGCTAATCCCTACGCACATCTTGCAATGGATATTACAGTAGAAGATGTGCTGAAATCAAGGGTCCTGGCCGACCCGATAAAGTTACTCGATACCTCCCCTATCTCAGATGGGGCTTGCGCTATCATCATGGCGCGGGAAAGAACAGCGAAGAGGAAACATGGAAAGCCCATCTGGATAAAGGGGGTCGGGCACTGTGCCGATGCATACCACCTGGGAGATCGTGACCTTGCCGAAGTGGATGCGTTGGCCTCAGCAGCCAAGAGGGCATATAAAATGGCTGGAATTCGAAGTCCATTGAAACAAGTCCACGTGGCGGAGGTCTACGACGCTTTTTCATACATGGAACTCATGTGGATGGAGGGGCTGGGATTGTGTGGCCGCGGCAAGGCCGGTGCTATGGTGGATTCTGGCCTGACGGAGATGGGCGGCGCTTTGCCTATCAACCCATCAGGGGGAGTCTTATCGGCACACGCGGTTCAAGTAGCTGGGCTGGCCCGCATTGCGGAAACAGTGCTGCAACTCAGAGGTGAAGCTGGTGATAGGCAGGTCGATGGAGCCAGCACGGCTCTGGCGCATGGCATCGAGGGTGCATGCGGACAGGGACACTGCGTGTTCATTCTCGGAAAATAGGATTTAGCTGTCAGTTCGACTCAGGGGGCGATATTCAGTGAAAAGACGGGTGGGAATAGTAGGGGTGGGACAAACCCATCACAGGTCCAAGAATACAGACTGTAATGGTCAGGAATTGATCAGCATTGCTGTGAAGATGGCTCTGGAGAATGCGGAACTGACTATGGCAGACATTGATGCGATAGTGATTGGCAATATGGACCATTTCGAATCGATAAACTATGTGGACATGTGGAGCGTGGATGGCTCCGGCGGATATATGAAGCCGATAATGAAGGTGACTACAGGAGGAACAACCGGTAGTGCCATAGGACATGCAGGTTTTTATCATGCGGCTTCAGGATTGTTCGACACAGTGCTAGTCATCGGCTGGGAGCAAAATTCCGAATCGGACACCACGGCAGCGATATCGACCTGTTTCGACCCCATCACTGAGAGAGAGTACTCTGCCGGCGCGATAGGCCCTCTCGCGGCTCATTACATAGCGTATATGAGCAAATATGCTGCAACGGAAGAAGATGCAGCGTTGGTTTCGGTGAGGGACCATAATAATGCCGCATTGTACAATCCGTATGCTCATCTTCGACAGACCATCGCTGTTGAAGATGTGATGAGGTCTGCCTACATATCTTATCCCATAAAGCTGCTCGATATGTGTCCCAGGACAGATGGCGCCTGCGCTGTCATATTTGCTTCCGAGAAAAAAGCCAGGAAGATAACGGAGCGACCTGCCTGGATACTTGGCGTTGGTGATTGTCATATCCTCGTTCATCTGGCAGATGGGATTGGATTGGCGAACCTGCCATCGCTGGAGATCGCCGCACGTGAAGCTTATGAGATGGCTGGCATCACTGACCCGTTCAATCAGATTGATGTAGCTGAGCTATATATACCTGCGTCAACAGCAGGAGTTAGCTGGATGGAGGCTTTAGGTCTCTGTGAAGAGGGAGGAGGCCCCAGGCTGATCAGGAGCGGCGTTACCAACATGGGAGGCAAACTGCCGATCAATCCCTCAGGTGGCGTGTTGGCGACGAATCCCATCGGCGCTACAGGGCTCTTAAGAATTGGCGAGGCTGCTTTGCAGGTGATGGGGAAAGCAGAGAAGAAGCAGGTAGAGGGCGCGAAGGTAGCTGTGGCCACCGGATTTGGAGGCTGTTTCTGGTCGGATGTCACCGTGCTCAGCTCACTGCCTGGATTGGATTGAATGGAGCGTAAACTGTGGAACAAGGAAAAGAAGCTATAAAACCCCTCAGTGTAAAATACATAGCAGATATGCCCTATAAATACCATGCCGGTTATTACTATAGCCGTTTTCTCCGTGAGTTAAGGGATAACAAGCGTATAGTAGGGGTGAAGTGCCCCAAGTGTGGTAAGGTCTACGTGCCTCCGCGTATTGTGTGTCGGGACTGCTTCGTCAAGATGGAGGACTTTGTACCTGTTAGCGACAAAGGCACGCTGCTCGCCTTTACGGTAACCAACTTTTCTTATGTTGACACAACCATCGGTGAGCCAAAGAAAATCCCCTTTACAGCAGCATTCATCAAGCTGGATGGTGCCGATTCCAATATCGTGCACCGTCTGGAAGAAACTGACGAAAAGAAAATAAAGGCGGGGATGCGCCTGCAGGCCGTTTTCAGCGATAACAGGACAGGCGATTACTTCCACGATATCGACCATTTCAGGATTATCAAGGATATGTAAAGACAGCCTCAAAGCATGGGGGTGCGCATGGATTTTAGATTCTCGGAAGAAGAAGAGGCATTCCGCGAAGAGGTAAGAAAATGGCTTAAGGAAGCTATTCCGCCCCGGTGGACTGAGATTGATGCCGGCTTGTGGGAGGAGACTGAAGAGTCCTGGTCCCTTTTACGTCAGTTTCAGCGCAAACTCGGGCAGAAGGGATGGCTGGCACCGGCATACCCCAAGGAGTATGGGGGCTCGGATATGAGCCATGTTAAACGGCTGATTCTTGCCGAAGAGTTGTATTACCACAAGGCTCCGGTAGGCGTTGAGATGGAGATATCAGTGAACTGGGTGGGCGGTGCCATCTCGCTCTTTGGCACTGAGCAGCAAAAGAAAAAATATCTTACAGAGGTGGCGAAGGGAGAATCATGCTTCTGCCTGGGCTACAGTGAGCCTAACTCCGGCTCAGACCTAGCTTCTATTCAAACGCGGGCCGTGGATGACGGCGATAGCTGGGTGATAAATGGACAGAAGATATGGTGCAGTTTTGCGCATTATGCGAATTATTGCTGGCTGGGCGCGAGAACCGACCTGAATGTGCCCAAGCACAAAGGAATCAGCATGTTCGTTATCGATATGAAGACCCCGGGTATAACCGTCAGGCCTCTGATAAATATTCTGAACCGTCATTCCTTCAATGAAGTTTTCCTTGATGATGTGCGTGTCCCTAAGGATGCTTTGATAGGCGAAAAAAATAGGGGCTGGTATCAGCTTGCTATGGCTCTGGACTTTGAGCGCTCCCTGATTGGCACAGCCGCCGCAAACCAGCGCCTTATTGAGGAGCTAATCCAGTATGTGAAGGAAGCTAAACGCTCCGGCAACAATCTGGGCGATGACCCTTTAATTAAAGACGAATTAGCAGAGTTGGTAGTGGAGAACGAAGTTCTGCGCATGATGTGCTACCGCATTGCCTGGATGTACAGCAAAGAACTCCATCCTAGCTACGAGTCCTCGATGTCGTTGTTATTTTCTAGCGAACTGTTGAGACATATAGCAGATGTGGGAATGCGAGTTCTGGGTCACTATGCTGAATTAGCCCAAGACTCTAAACTGGCCGTCTTCAGTGGTAGAGCAATGCGCACCTATTTGAGCTGTATCTCCATAGGTGTAGGCGGCGGCACCAATGAGATTCAACGCAACATTGTCGCTATGAGAGGGCTGGGATTGCCTCGCCAGCAATAGTCTGCTACTAATTACTGTGATTGTAGTTTAGAGGAAACCGTGGATTTTCACTTTAGCAGTCGGGAAGAAGCATTCCGGCAGGAAGTCGACGACTTCATAAAGAGAGAACTGCCCTCTAACTGGGTAGAGGAGAGCCATTTCTGGCCTGGCGGATATGGCACCATACCGGATTTCGAGGAATTAGGCTCTGCGGCGGAACTGTTTAGACATCGGTTGGCAGAGAAAGGCTGGCTGACTTTTTCATGGCCTAAAGAATACGGTGGCTCAGGACGTTCCAATATGGAACAGGCTATCTTGAATGAATGTCTTAGCTACCACCGGGCACCCGGTCCTGGCGTGGCGACGTTGATTTCTGGCCCGACCATCCTGCTGTTTGGCAGCGATGAGGCTAAGAGAGATTGGCTGCCTAGAATTGCCCGGGGTGACATAAGGTTCTGGCTGGCCTATAGCGAACCGAATGCAGGCTCTGATCTCGCTTCGATTAAGGCGAGCGCAGTGGAAGATGGGGACGACCTGGTAATCAATGGGCAGAAGACGTGGAGCAGCGGCGCGCACGTTTCGGACTACGCGTGGATGATTGTCCGGACAGACCCCGATGCACCCGCGCATAAAGGTATTTCTTTGGTTATCGTAGATAACAATTCGGAGGGCATCACTATTCAGCCACTGATTAATATCTGTGGCTTCCATTCGTTTAATGAGGTCTTCTTCGATAACGTCAGGGTACCAAAACGGAACATTATCGGTGAGCGAAACCGGGGCTGGTATTATGTCATGGCAGCCCTGGACTTTGAGAGGCTAGTAGTGCCTGTAGGGGGCTTCAAGCGAACTTTCGAGGAATTGGTGCAGTGGGCCAAGGAAACGAAGCGCGGCGGACAAGCATTGACCGATGAGCCACTGATACGCGATAAGCTGGCTGATTTGGCCGTGGATATTGACGTAGCCTACATGTTTTTCTGGCAAACCGCCTGGATGCTTGACAAGGGCCTTGTGCCAAACATTGAAGCTTCAGTGCTCAAACTGGTAGCCACGCAGTTGAGCCGTAAACTGGCAAACACCGCAGTAGACGTCATGGGACCCTATGGTGAATTAGAGAGAGGTGTCAAATGGGCACCTTTGAAAGGCAGGATATGCACAGGATATCTGGATTGCATCTCCGGGCTCGTTGGTGCCGGCACGTCTGAGATCCAGCGCAGCATCATCGCGATCAGGGGGTTGGGCTTGCCCTGGGGTGGTAGCTGAAAAATACGCGGTCTTTCGATTCTTGAACTGGAGGCTGAATATGGACTTCGGATTGAGCGAAGAGCAGGAAATGCTGAGGAAATCGGCACGCGATTTCTTGCAGAAAGAATGCCCCAAGCAACTGGTAAGGCAACTCGATGAGAGCGATGAAGGTTACTCATCTGAGCTATGGCGCAAGATGTCAGAGCTGGGGTGGCTGGGATTGCCATTTCCAGAGAAATACGGAGGTGGTGGCGGCAGTTTTCTGGATCTAGTGGTACTGCTCGAGGCTATGGGATATAACGTCGTCCCGGGTCCATTCTTCTCAACCGTTGTCCTTGGTGGCATGACAATACTGGCTGCCGGAAACGAAGGGCAAAAGAAAGGATTGCTTTCTGAAGTAGCCAACGGCAAGCTTATCCTCAGTTTAGCGCTGACGGAACCCAGCGTTAAATATGATGATGCAGCATCTGTCAAGACCACTGCAACTGCTCGCAACGGCAAGTATATTATCAATGGAACGAAGCTCTTTGTTAATGATGCCCATATTGCTGATTACTTACTATGCGTGGCTAGGACAAAGGCAACGGGTAAACCGGAGAACGGGGTCACAATTTTCTTGCTCGATTCCAAGGCTCCTGGAATCAAATGTACGCTGCTGAAGACCTTAGCCCGCGATAAGCAGTGCGAAATAGTGTTCGACAATGTAGCTGTACCCAAAGAAAACATGGTGGGCGGTCTGAACAGAGGCTGGCAAATTATTCGGGATGTCTTACAGAAGGCCATAGTGGCGAAATGCGCCGAGATGGTTGGAGGAGCACAAGCGGCGCTGGATATGGCTGTCGCCTACGCTAAGGAAAGGGTTCAATTCAACCGCCCCATAGGCAGTTTCCAGGCGATTCAGCATTACTGTGCTAATATGGTGAGCGATGTCGATGGCTCGCGGTTCGTCACCTACAAAGCAGCGTGGAAAGTATCGGAGGGGCTACCTGCTACCATGGACGTAGCCGTTGCCAAGGCCTGGACAGGTGCTGCCTATAGTCGTGTGACACTGCTAGCCCATCAGATATTCGGTGCTGTGGGATTCACCATGGACCACGATTTGCACCTCTACTATAGAAGAGCTAAGGCAGGCGAGATAATATTTGGAGATGGCGCTTTCCAGCGCGCCATCGTGGCGCGCGAGTTAGGTCTCTAGAAGATATCATCGACGATGAGGAGGTGCCTTTATGAGTGATAGGCGCGTAGCTATTCTAGGGGGTGGCCTTTATCGTCCCGGCAGGGTGCGATATGATAATGCGGAAGAAGGCGTTGCCATGGCATATAAGAATATGCTCAACGACTTCCCAAATTTGGATCCCCAAGAAATACAGTTCGTACAGAGCAGCTACTTCAGCGACCACTTGAATCAGCAGTTGTGCATGGCATGGATCGTTCAGGATTACATCGGACAGCATAGAAAGGGCGGCTACAGGGTCGAGGCAGGTGGAAGTACCCCGCTGGATGCTCTGCTCAATGCATATTTCCTTATCAAGTCAGGGCAGTTCGACCTCATATTGGTGGTGGGGTGGGAATGGATGTCCGAAGTGGACACTGCCACCACCAACGAGTTCATAGCTTCTGCTTCCGACACGGACTGGGATTTCACTGTAGGTGGCTTCTATAACGGTTATTATGCTGCACTGGAGACCCGGCATATGCAGCTATATGGTGAGACCATAGATGACCTCGGCAGAATTGCAGTCAAGAATCGCAACAATGCTGTGCATAATCCATATTCTCAATGGAGAGCGGAGCACGGTACAGCCTATGTTACACTCGATGACTACTACAAGGACAGGATAATTGCCTGGCCTTACCGCAGGTGGGATTGTGCGCTGATCAGCGAGGGCGCTTGTTGCCTTCTGATGGGTTCGGAGAAGGTGGCGAAGAAATATTCAAACAATCCGATGTGGATTGATGGGGTAGGTATGGGCACGGATTCGATGAGGCCTGGAGACAGGCTGGTGGACTGGGCATATCACGGCGTCTATAAGGCAGAGGAAAAGATATACCCGCCGAACGTCGAAAAACCTATAACACCATATCCTGAAATGGCTAATTTCGGGTTTGCCAGGGAGGCAGCGACACAGGCTTACGCTCAGGCTGGCATCAGGAACCCACTGAAGGAGATAGATTTGGCCGAGCTATTTGCGCCATATGACGGTGTGGAACTTTGCCTGTATGAAGACCTCATGTTTTGTCACCGCGGCGAGGGCAAGACCCTGATTCGTGAGGGTGTGGTGGAGCGTGGCGGTGAACTTCCCTGTCAACTAAGCGGCGGCTTAACGGCCTTCACACATCCAGTCGGAGCGACATCGCTGCTCCAGACTCTCTTTCTATACTGGCAACTGGCTGGATTGATTTCAAAGAAACTCGGTGACCCAACGCTTCAGGTGAAGAAAGCTAAGAAGGCTATCACCACGGGGCATGGTGGAACGGGGTGTCAGGGCGGAGTGGTTGTCTACTCTAGGGATTAGCTTTGGAGGTAGGAAAATGGCAGAAGAAATCAAGATAATAGAGGATAAAGCTACATCTATTAAGAAAGAGTGGGAAGAGTACGCCAGGAAAGGCAACTGGACTGTTAAAGGTTATGAAATAGTAAGGGCTCCTTCGGGCCCGGGGAGAATTGAAGAGGCCAAAGAAGAAGATTTTATGGTTATATATCGGCCTCATGGTGTGCTCTATCGCCACAGCTACGGGCTGGTTTCGAGGTTCTTTAAGGGACTGATAGATAAGACCCTGTTCGGCACGAAATGTCCTGTGTGTAAAACAGTCTATTGCCCGCCCAGAGTCCACTGCTGGAATCCGAAATGCAGGGTTGCCGAAACGAAGTGGATAGAGTTGCCGCTGAAAGGCAAAGTCCACACTTTTTCGGTGATGCTTTTTTCAGCGGATGCCTTTCTGGAGATGCTGCCATTTGTTCTCGGCTATGTCCAAATCGACGGTGCTCATACAGCTCTGCCCATCCAGATAGTAACTGCTCCAACTGACGTCTTTGTAGGACAGAAAGTCAGAATAAAGTTCAGGGAAAACAGGAAGGGTGACCTTATGGATATCTATGCCGTCCCGACTAAGGGACAGACTATTCCTGAAGATTCCTGCCTCCACAAAAACAACAATAATGTCGATGATTTGAATCGAGATTTGGGAAACACTTACGCCTTCTTGGACAAGCGGTTCGGCATCAAGAAAGCAGCGGTTGAAAAAAGATGGAAAGCTAAATAGACAATCGATGGAGCGCAAGGTGGTGAGACTTAAGGAGGCCATATCGAAATTTGTGCACGATGGGGACTGATATCCATTAACCTGGGATATTCATTTAAGCTTCCTTACTTAAATCCCCGACCGTAAGGTCGAGGGATGGAGTTATCCCTGCATCTTTGGATTTTGAAGAGCATGGGATGGGGTGGAAACCAAAAGATGCAGGGCAAACGAAGTTTGAGGCAGGGTAAAACCCCGACCGTAAGGTCGAGGGAAGTTTATATGATATATCTTCAGGACAACTGTGGCTTTGAGTTGCTCCAGGCACCGAAGATTGTGCAGCCCAAGCCTCCCACTGAGGAGGAATTGTGTATACTTAGAGAAGAGGTGGACCCGTATAGATACGTTATTGGTCGGTAGCTGCAAAAAATAAAAGGAGGCGAGACATGGCCTTCGTGTTTCCATCCGACGAGTGGGTTAAGGAATTCGGCAACCAAATTAATGCTAGCAAAGCTTACGAAGAGTCTGGCAAGGACTGGGAGGGTGACTGGATCTTTATAGTTGAGGCGGATGATGCTTACCCTAATACCGTCTACTTTTTCATTGGTCTCTATCATGGCAAAGTCACCGATGCAGCTATGATTGAAAGCGATACTGCACGGGAGGCACAGTACTTTATGCGCGGTTCCTTCACCACCTGGCGCAAGACCATTGAAGGCAAGATGGATCCGATTCAAGGCCTGATGACGCGTAAGTTCAAGTTGAAGGGCAACCTGACGAAGGTTTTGCGCTACCCCAGGTCAGCCAAGGAGTTGGTCAACTGCGTCAAGCGCGTGCCTACCGAATTCCCAAGCTGATGCTAGAACGATTAGTCTAAACCGTTCGGCAGAAGGAGGTTGCTGGGGTGTGGAACTTCGTCTCCCCTAGAATAGTTTTCGGTGAGGGGGCATTGGATGTTCTCGACGAGTTGCAGGGGCAGCGTGCCCTCATCATAACTGACAGAACCATGCTTCAAATTGGCTTGGTGGACAAGGTAAAGGAGCATTTTAGGAAGGCTGGTATAGAGGCGCACGTATTTGACGAAGTCGAGCCTGACCCCAGCGTGCAGACAGTGCAAAAAGGTGCAGAAGTTGCACGGCATGTTAAGCCTGACTGGATTGTTGGCCTGGGTGGAGGCTCGCCTATTGACGCCGCCAAGGCGATCTGGGTGTTGTATGAACGGCCTGACATCGAACCTGCTGCTATTGCCCCTGTTGAGGAACTCGGTCTTCGCAAAAAGGCGCGCCTGATCACTATCCCTACCACCAGTGGCACCGGAGCTGAGGTGACCTGGGCTATAGTTCTGACCAATACTGGGGAAAAACGCAAGATGGGGCTGGGGCATCCGGAGAACATTGCAGACATAGCGATCGTGGATCCCGAGATGGCAGCAGGCATGCCTCCCCGATTGACCGCTGACACAGGACTCGATGCGCTGGTTCACGCTGTGGAGGGTTACACTTGCAGTTGGCACACGGACCTGACCGACGGTCTTTGTCTCCAGGCTGCACGTCTTGTATTTAAATACCTGCCTCGGGCTGCAAGAGATGGTCAGGATATGGAAGCTCGCGAGAGGATGCATAATGCTGCAACTTGTGCCGGGCTCGGTTTCGGCAATGCCATGGCTTCAATGGCACACGCCATGGGACACTCTTTGGGCGGCACATTTCACGTCCCTCACGGTCGTGCTGTATCCCTCTTTCTACCATACACGATAGAGTTCTTCGCTCCTCAAGCGCCTGAGCGCTTCGCTGAGCTAGCTGTTTTTGTGGGTTTCCCCAACGCCAGTGACGAGAAAGCCGCAAGAGCATTCGCTAATCAGATCCGTGATTTGTGCCGCAAGGTCGGCAATCCGACCAGTGTAGCTGAAGCCGGCATCAAGCGTAAAGCCTACGAAAGCCAATTGGATAAACTGGTTGACGACGCTCTCAACGACACGCAAATGGTCACATCTGTTCGAACACCATCTGTCGAAGAGATGCGTCAGCTTTTCCTTTATTCATACGATGGCCGACCTGTGGACTTCTAAGGTTACAGCTCTCAGAAGTGAACGATGAACGGTTATATGGGTAAGGTACTGCACGTTGACCTTAGTTCAGGAAGACTGTGGGATGAACCTCTCAAGGAAGAGATTACTCGCATATTCGTTGGGGGCAGCGGTCTGGCGGCTCGCATCATCTACGATATGGTCGACCGGAATACTGATCCCCTGGGTCCTCAGAATCCGCTCGTCTTCATGACAGGGCCACTTGTCGGCACCGCAATGCCTTCAGCGGGTCGCTATAGCGTCTGCGCTCTTTCTCCACTCACCCGAATCTGGGGCGAGGCAAATAGTGGAGGCTTTTTCGGCCCTGAATTGCGCTTCGCCGGTTATGATGGCATTGTAATTACTGGCTGCAGCAGCAGACCTGTTTGGCTCTCCATAGTCGAAGGCAAACCACAGTTGCACGACGCTTCAAGCTTGTGGGCTAGCGATTCATACGCAACACAGCAAATGGTCCGGCAGACCCTTGGTGATGATAAGGTTCGCGTAGCATGCATCGGCGTAGCTGGCGAGAACAAGGTCAAGATGGCTGCCGTGATGAACGACCACGGACGCGCCGCCGGTCGGACTGGCATGGGCGCTGTTATGGGCTCCAAGAAACTTAAGGCAATCGGCGTCCGGGGTTCTGCTAAAGTCCCCCTGGCGGATGCTGAACGATTTAGAACGCTGGTTCGTGATATCATCGCGAACTTGGATGATGCCATACTGCCCAGGGCGTTGCGGCTGGCTGGCACTGCCGGTACTCTGGACTCGCTGCTTATGTACGGTGACATTCCTATTCGTTACTATCAGCAGGGAGATTGGGACAAAGCGAGCAATCTATCTGGCATAGTAATGGCGGAACAATATCAGAACAGGATATACGCATGCTACCGGTGTCCTATCGGCTGTGGCCGCGAGACCAGAGCTCCTAGATATGGCCTGGATAGAGCAGATGGCCCGGAATATGAGACGATAAGCGCTTTCGGTTCCTTGATGATGGTAGATGACCTCCAGGCAGTCATCTATGCAGGGCATCTATGCAACCTCTACGGTATGGACACTATAAGCACGGGCTGCACCATCGTGCTAGCCTGCGAGATGTTCCAGCGTGGAATCATAAGCCCCGAAGACACGGGCGGCTTGGATATACGCTACGGCGATATAAAGATAATACACCGCTTGATCGAAATGATAGGACGCAGAGAAGGCTTCGGTGATGTATTGGCTGAAGGCAGCGCTGCCTTGGCCGAGCGATTCGGAGTACCCGAGCTGGCAGTGACCGTAAAAAGGCTGGAAGTGCCCATGCACGACGCCAGAGCTTTTGCGGGGATGGCGGTGACCTATGCCCTGTCGCCGTGTGGCGCAAGTCATATGCAGGGTGACATGTACGGAGTGGACATGGGACAGTGTGAAGCTCCAGAGATCGGTATTGAGGCGGGCGACCGCTTTGAGTCTACCGAGGAAAAGGGCCGCATCGCGGCAAGACAGCAGGCATGGCGCAACCTCTATAATTCGCTCACGCTCTGTCAGTTTCAGGATATCGGTATAGAGAGGATGCGAACAGCACTGAAATGTATCACCGGGTGGGATTTGACGGCGGGCGACCTGTTAAATCTGGGGAAACGCATTGTTACTCTGAAACGTTTGCTCAACATCCGCCGCGGCATCACGCGTGCCGATGATACCTTGCCGCCCTCATTGCTGAAACCTTTTAAAGACGGTGGCACTGAGGGTAATATCCCCAATATGGAGGTTCTACTTAAAGGAGCCTACACTGAGTATGGCTGGGATCCAGGCACCGGCAAGCCAACCCAAGAGACAATTACAAAACTAGGCTTGGATTTCATTAGTAGGTCTGTGTGAATAT
>JBBIRL010000003.1:19634-29893 GCA_037441825.1 Dehalococcoidia bacterium
CGGTTATGTGTTACAATAATTATATAGGCAGTTGAGGAGTGCAGAGTGGCCCATCACAAAGTAAAAAACGGAAAGCTGGTTCCTGCTTCAAGAATACAAGTAATGATCGATAACTTCTATGCCCGAAACGAACCCATGATCTTGCGGGTGTTAGACGCAACAACCCGCTTTTTCTTAAAGCTCAGGGCGAAACCTGTTCTCTGGGTACTGTCGCGATTACTTGGTACCGTTTTCCCTACCGCTGAGGTGGTCTCTACTGAGCGGGCGTTAGATTTCATAGATGCCATTTCAGTTCTGGATAAAACTGAGATTGCGGTTGGGCCGTGCATGTGCCAGAAGGCATTGAAAAAAAGAGGTGGAACATATATCAAGGATATGGTTATTCTTTACGGCGCAGAAGCGTACAAGAAGGCTTATCCGGAGTACAAGGACCTGAGCACGGATGAAGCTAAAGCACTCCTGCGTAAACTTCAAGAGGAAGGTCTAATGCCTACCTTTTATACTTGTTTTCGCGGAAGCGGTTGGATTTACGCTATCTGCAACTGTGAGGGGAAGATATGTTTCCCGTTCAGGGCGCATCAGGCAGCGGGGGCGGTACTGTATCCCGGACCTGACATAATATCATTGAACAGCGAAGAATGCATTGGGTGCGGTACGTGCGTTGAGCGCTGCCACTTCGGCGCTAATACCCTGGTTGATGGAGTCTGCCAGCTAGACCTCTCCAAGTGCTATGGCTGTGGCGTGTGCGTCCCAACGTGTGAGGGCCAGGCAAGAAAAATGGTGGCGCGAGCCAGGTATCGTCCACGCTACTATCCTATGGAACTGGTTAGCAAGCCTGCAGCCTAGTATTTAACTGACTTCCCGTATTTCTCCCTCAGCTCTGTCTTCAGAACCTTCCCCATCGCATTGCGTGGGAGGGCGTCTACGAAGTCAACTGACTTGGGCTTCTTGTAGCTTGCCAGATGCTGCTTACAGAAGTCTATTACCTCTTTTGCCGTTAGCTCCTCCCCTGGCTTAGGTACCACGATTGCCTTGACAGATTCGCCCCAATCTCTATCGTGGACTCCGATGGCAGCGCATTCCATAATTTTGGGATAACCTAAGAGAACAGCCTCGATTTCAGCGGGATAAATATTTTCACCGCCGCTGATTATCATATCTTTCCTTCGATCTACAATATAGATATAACCCTCTTTATCCATCCTCACTAAATCACCACCGTGGAACCACCCACCCCTCATCGCCTCCTTAGTCGCCTCAGGGTTTTTGTAATACCCCTTCATCACAGTCGAACTTCGATAAACTGCCTCTCCTACCTGGCCTAAAGGAACGTCCTTATCATTATCATCCACAACTCTTATCTCGATGAAGGGCAAAATCTTACCCACGGAAGTCTCCCGTTCCTCCGATTCACCGGGGAGAAGGCCTGAGACCAAGGCACTCATCTCGGTCTGACCGAATAAATCGAAGATTTTGACATTGGGGAAGTAGTTCTTTATCAGCTTCCTGGTCTCAACAGGCAGAATGGCTCCGGAAGAACCCCACACTTTTAGAGAACGGGTATCGTATTTATCAAGATCGGGTACCATCAGGACGAAATTCGTCATAGCTGGTACGAGAACCAGGGCATTGATTTTTTCTTTTTCGATGGTCTGCATGATATAGACCGGGTCAAATACCTCTGTGGGCAACACTACTGTGGCGCCCAGGAAGAACATGAACTGACAAAAACCGAAGGATGCCAGATGGAATATCGGGGGCGCACCAAGTGCTCTGAAGCTCCAGAGGTCAGACATACCCGGTTCAGTGAGAACAAACGATGCGCCCAGCATCCAGAGCACCATTTCATTTTTGTGAGTTATCACAGCCCCCTTGGGCCTCCCTGTGGTTCCGGCGGTGTACATGATGAATAATGGGTCATCCTCGTCCACCAGAATCAACGGCTCTTTGTCAGGATACTTGTCAATCCAGCTTTCGAAGTGCAACATTCCCTTTGTAGGTTTATCACTGATTGAAATGTAGTCAGTAACCTGAGAGAGATCTTTCTTAATGCCTGTGGCAATGTCTACGAAAGCCTCACCCATAATCAAAGCCTTGGCATCAGACTGGTTTATGATGTACGCCATCTCCTCAGGATGGAGACGGAAGTTTATTGGTACGGCGACACCACCCATTTTGGCAAGTGCAAAATAAGTCTCCATGAACTGATTGCAGTTGAACGAAAGTATTGCTACCTTGTCATTTTTCTTGATACCAAGGTCCATCAGGGCATGCGCCAGGCGATTAATGCGGGCATTGAACTGCTGGTATGTCAGGCGTGTCTCTCCGTAAACTAGAGCCTCTTTATCGGGAAATTTACGGGCGTTGCGTGACATCATCTCGCCCAAGAGAAGGCGTCTTCCCAGTGTCTCTTGAACCGCTTGTTTCCCTCTCACAGCTCTCCTCCTTAATAAGTTGTAAGGCTTAGATGATATGCCATACATTCTATCTGTTTTCAAGTTTTATGTCATTCTATACCACTTCATAGATGCTGCGTTTCAGAATTGGTTGGACATTTAAGGGGTTCTAAAATTTCACCTTGCTGATGCCCTTAAGGCCAAGAATCTGCCTGGCATCATCGGGTGTTGCAATTTCTCTCTCGAAAAGTTCAGCGATTTTGCGGATTTTCTCTACCAACTCCGCATTGCTCTTTGCCAGCACCTTGTACTTGACGAATATGTTGTCTTCTATTCCAACTCTTACATGGCCGCCCATAGCCATCCCTACAGCTCCGAGATGGAACTCTGCAGGATAGCCGATGCCGATGACAGACCAGGTGAAGTTGTCCGCCCCTAACCATCTATGCGTTTCTGTCTGAAGGTGCGTAAGTTCGTATGCTGTCGAGAATGTGCCGCCGAGAACTCCGAGGACATACTGTATATGCACCGGAAAGCTCAGTTGGCCTGCTCTAACGAGGAAGCCCAGGTTATAGAGTCCGTTTGTGCCGTAGATTTCAACCTCTGGCTTGACGTTGTGCTTCTTCATGGTTTGAGTGAACACTTCCAGGTCGGCAAAGGTATTTTTGAAAACGAAGTCCTTGGAAAACTCCACCACCAGTTTCTCCCAGGGATATTTCCATTCCTTGATTCTCTCCGCAACCGGGAACACGCTGAAGTTCATGCTCTCAACGTCCAGGGAACACATTTCAGGCTCAAACTCGGGAACAACTGCTATTCTCTGCTCTGCTGTCATGCCAAAGCCGCCGCCGGTGGTGGCGCAAATCACGACATTGCATTTTTCCTTGATTTTCGTGAGGGTTTCTCTCCAGATGTTCAAATCAGCAGTCGCACTGCCATCTTCTGGATTCCGTACATGGACGTGGACTACAGCAGCCCCAGCCTTGTATGCTCTATATGCTTCGTCGGCTATCTGGTCTGGAGTTATAGGTAGGTAGGGCGTCTGAGATGGACCCACCGCAGAACCAGTCAAAGCACAGGTGATTATCAGTTTGGGCATTCTGGCCATCTTATCTAACCTCCTTCATGTTCCCTCTAATTTGTATATCCTTATTTTTAGTGTCGAAGTGTGCACCTGAGTATAATCCCCTGCTCAAGCGGGGATGAAGCATCTTATGTCTGACAGTTCCCCTTTGGTCTCCTCTCGCCACTGTATCTTAACTTTAAGCCCTTCCGTTATATCCTGGGGTTTAATACCTTCAAGGGGCATGAAGACCGTTGAATCGGCATTCTCTAGCTTTATTGCCCCGATTATCTCTGGTTTCTCTAAATCTTGAAAGTTTCCCTGCCCATCCAATTTCACGTATGCCGTCGTATAGCTCAGCAGATTACCTTTCCCAGAGAGAGTTATCAGATTTTTTTCTTCTATTTTGGCATAGCATTTTCCGCATCTGGACCTTGGAGGCACATAGGTATATCCGCATCCCGGGCATTTTGCTGCCAGGATTCTTCTATTGGCGAGTTCCTTGATAAACTTCTGCATCAGGAAGCCTGTTGACCAACTAAAGGCAGCAAGAAACGGCAGGGCTTGTACCTCAACGATCTCAGATTTCTTACTCATCTTCTCTATCCCTCCCCCAATATATAATGCTATTCATGATTCATTAGATAGGTTCGACACCTTCGATGTCACTCAGTGCCCCTTGCGGATTCTTCGCCCAGACAACTTTAACCCTCATGCCTATGTGAACATCCTTCGGGTCCGCGTTCATCAGTATTGTATCCGTGTTTGAGTCTGACCCATCGAATTTAACAAACACTGGTATGACCACCTCACCATCCTTTATCAAGCCTGCTTCCACCGGGTCCATTCCAATGACTTTCAATTTTCCTTTGTATATGGGAGGACTAACTACGAAACAGGTAATCGTACCTCTATCACTAACTATCTTTCGGCCATCCATTTTGCGATGACATCTTCCGCACAGGTTCCGGGGCGGCACAATCACCTTTGCACATCCCGGGCAGAATGAGCCGATCAGTTTCTTCTGTTTCAGACCCTTAACATATTCTTCGAGAAGCTTGGAACCCTTATAGTGATACGCGCTCAGGATCCATGTGCCTTCCACACCGATTGTCTGCGGCCGTTCTTCTTTTATATACCCCATTTTTTTTACCTCCCAGGGGAATCTCCTAAAACTGTCACTGTGGTGTAATTGGTTACGCCGCCCCACCCATGGGCAATAGCATTGTGCACTTTCTTCGGGACCTGATGCTCCTCTGCCTTCCCCATTATCTGCAGGGCGCACTCCAGAATGCGCTGCAGGGCAGATGACCCGATGGCGTTGGTAGCATTGACGCCGCCCGACGGATCCAGCGGCATTCTTCCGTTAATATCGGTCTCTCCTTTTTCAAGGGCTATCCACGCTGTGTTTTCATCGAACAAGCCCAATCTTTCCGCGAATATTAACTCCTGACTAGGAAATGGCTGATATATCTCCGCCATGTCAATCTCTTTTTGGGGATTCCTTATTCCTGCCATCTTGTATGCCTTAACTGCAGATAACCAGGCACCCCTTTGTTCGGAGGGGTCTGTTACCCCGACACCGCCCATGTTTTCGCTCTGCAACTGATTTTCCTCGTCAGAGTAGGACGCCAACCCTTTGAACCAGGCCGGTTGCCTGGCCTTTTTTCTGGCTATATTTTCTTCTGCCACTACGATTGCCGAGGCGCCATCGCTTGCCGGGCAGACATGCCCGTACCTGAAGGGATACGTGATTATCTCGGTTTTGGCAATATCCTCCGGAGTGCACCCCGGCCACTGAAGATGTGCATACTTGTTCCTGGCGGCATTTCGCTTTGCCTTTGCCGCTACCATATCGAAGTGTTTAATGCCGCACCCGGACCTGTGCATGTAGAATGTCGCCTGATAAACAGCGACTCCGGCAGCCGCTCCTACCACAGAGGTGGCAACCAGGTTCTTAAGGTTCAATCCGTAAGCGCTAGCGTGAAATATATTGCCCAGTGCAACGTGCGTGAGTCCGGTTGTGGCGCCGGCCTCCCTGCTATCAGAATGTTTTTCCCAGGCAACGGCTACAACCACATCGTGAAGTCCTGAGGCAACAGTATAATAGCCACCCTGTCCAACCGAGCCCCCGGTCGTTCCGCCAGTAGCAATCCTTAATACCGGTTTCCCAGCGGTGCCAACCCATTCACCCAGCCATTGTTCAGGCTGGGCAATGCCCTCGAATCCCGGCATATTGCCCACAACAAAGCCATCTACCTCGCGCAAACTTACCTTGGCGTCTTCCAACGCGTTGTAGACCGCCTCTGAGACCAGTTCAGCAACATTAACATCTCTTCGTCTACTCGAATGTTTAGTTTGCCCGCAACCGATTATTGCTACGTTCCTCTTCATGAGTTCTTGCCTCCCAATATCCAAACTGTGTTTTTCTGGGCACAAATCCCGAATTGTCCATGGGCCAGAGCCTTACGTACACCAGGCACCTGATACCCGTTTGCTTCACCTCTTATCTGCTTTGCTGCTTCTATCACCCTGATTAACCCGGTAGCACAAGTGGGGTCAGCACCCAGTGCTCCGCCACTCGGATTCACTGGCATATCACCATCTCTGCGAGTTATGCCCTTTTCAATCAACTTCTTACCCTGACCATCTTTACATAGCCCTAGGGCTTCATAAATCATCAATTCCTCATGAGCGAATTTTTCGGAAACCTCGGCAACGTCCAACTCTGATAAGGGGTCTTTTATACCAGCCATCTTGTAAGCTGTTCTGGCAGCCATTTCGAGGGAATCAAGTTTATCGATATCTCTATCTCGAAGGTAAGAGCCCTGGCAAGTACCGACTCCTTCTATCCATACAGGTCTGTCGGTAAACTTCTTGGCTTTCTCCTCAGAAGCAAGTATCACGGCACATGCACCATCGCTTATAGGGGACATCGTTAGCTCTCTGATAGGATTGTATAATACTTTTGAACCCATAACCTCTTTGACACTCAAGTCTGGCATCTTTCTGTGAGCGTAAGGATTCTTGGCAGCGTTGGTGATGTTCTTGACAGCTACCATTGCCAGATGCTTTTCCGAGACATTGTGCCTGTTCATGTACATCCTCGCCTGAAGAGCGGCAGCGGCAATATCATTGAGCACGCCTATCGGCCGATCAAATAAGGGATCAAGGGTAAAACAGGTAACTTGATGGGGATTCATAGTCGAGCCCTGAGTATGCGCTTCCACCAGGGCTACATCATGGCTGCCCGCAAGTACTCTCATCAAGGCATAATAAAGCGCAAAAGTCCCGTCTTCCTCCACCTTTGATTCATCTTTCATAAAAGCTCCCACAGCCATGCTGAGAAAGACGCTTGAAATTGTCCGTCCATCCAGAAAATCCGTAGAAGCGGTGATCACTGTATCTAGATCTTCTCTGAGGATGCCGGCATTGCGCAAAGCCTCTTTGCAGACCTCGAAGACCATGTCCTCTCGGGTTTTCTGCATATTATGCTGATGATGAGATTGAGCATATCCGACTATTGCTACTTTTCTCCGCATTTTACCTCCTCGTGCTCAAATAATGGAAGAAATCCACGTTCTTACTTTAGGGCGATTTGTTGTTGGGACTAGCTATGTCCCCGTCTCGACTGAGAATAGCTATTTAGACTCGTCTTAGAGGACATTATAATATCTCCATATCATCGGACTGTCAACTGTCTACTGTCTACAGATGCATCATCGAAAATACTCTGCATCCAACTTGTCCTTTGTGCCTTTTTCTAAAATAGATTATAGTCCAGCGTTGCGGTGTTCATCCCCACCATCAGAAGCCGATCATTGGCTCCTCTATCGACAACTTCGACGCGGGTCAAGGCTGTATCGTTAGTCTTGCGAAGCAGCCTGGCCCTGGTCCGGAATGGGCCAACTTTTCCTTGAGACAGGTAGTGTATGGTCAAATCCTTCGTTATCAAGGGTTGGCCTGTAGCTGAGCGAGCAGCGCACTGTCCCGCTATGTCAGCAAGAAGAGCCACAATCCCACCCTGGATCGCACCGAAGCTATTGCGTACGTAATCGGTCATTTTGATTTCGACAATGCCTGCCGTGTCATCCAGAATCTGGAGCCCAACCTCATCCAGATAGTGCCTGGAGATCCCTGACCCCTCTACGGCGAACGTGACACCGTTGACCGAGCCTGCCTCGACCTCGATGGTATCCTTTCTTCGGGGCAGTCTTGAGAAAGTCATAATAGCGCATCCGATTGATGTACTGAGATGGGTGGAAGCGCTTGATTCTTCACTGATATCCACGTCGATGACATTTATGCTCTGGCCTGCTCTGATGACTGTGCCAGATGCAACGATAGTGCCTGATATAGCTGGTCTGGTTAGGTATATCGAGAGGCCAGATGTAGCGATCCAGTCAGGATAGAGCGCTCGAATTGCCAGAGTTGCGCCGAGAACATCCACAAGTGTGCCTACGACACCAACGTGCACACCACCTCGATCAGTGCATATCTCTGACACGACTGGTGCTCGTACGACACATCGGGTCTTCTCCTGAAACTCAACTGAGATTAGAAGATCTCGCAGCATGTGATGCAGCGGTGGATAGTCACCACTTATGGACACATTATGCTTTTCACTTGCCATTTCCTACCTAAGCCATCCTCTGTGGTTTAAGAGCCAGTTGCCGTTGTGCGGTGAAGAACATACTGCTCCTGCATCTAATACTGGCTTCAAGAACATAGCGATTGTCTCTATGTTAACCCAGGCGTCTACGTTAATCAAGACCGAATCCTCGCTATTTCAGCTCATTTTTTGAAAAAATGCGATTGTTCATGTGGAGCTGCTCAATTTCCTGCCGGGCAATAGGATGGTCTGTATTAAATCTCGTATCACAGCCTTCGACTTCGATGATGAACGCTTGTTTTTTATTTGCTGTGGGATTATGATACGGGCAGTGTGAGGGAAGGAGCTTCGAGATGAGTTGGAGAGAGGAATACAGGTCGAAGCTGTGCAGTCACAAAAATGCAGCGAAAGTCGTTGAATCGGGCGACCGACTGCTAAATCCCCTGGGCTTGGGCGAGCCTACCACGGCTATGATGGACGCAATCGCAGACCGGAAGGATGAACTAAGGAATGTTCAATACATATGTGCACTTCTGTTTCATCCGTACAAAATTTTTGCACGTGAGTACATGAAAACCTTTGACATGATGTGCGGCTTCTATAACCAGCTTACCATGTGGCAGCGTGAAGAGGGCATTACGACCTTTTCCCCAATTCAAAGCTCCAGCGTCGGCAATGTGTCGAAAAAGCTACAGGCAATCGATCCGCGCAGGAAGTACTGCTCTCCAATCGTTATTTGACATTGCGCAAATCGCATGGTAAGCTCGAAATTAGGTAGGAGCAAATGTAACTATCAGATACGGTCGATATCAAAGGGTTCATTCTGCCGCAAAAGTCGACCTGTGATTTGTTTTCAAGATAGTCAGAATAAAGAGGTACAATGGCTTTATCTCGACTAAAAGAGCTCGAAGCAGAGATGCAGAAGTGCTTCAGATGCTCTCTATGTAAAATGGTGCCGCTACCAACGGTGTTGAATCCTAAGTACTCAGATGGCTGTCCATCCAGCCGCTTATTCCATTTCCATGGATACTCAGGGTCTGGTAAGAACATCATGGCTCTCTCCTTAGTTAACGGTCGCATCAAAGTCGATCAAACGCTGGCAGATATCACGTTCGCCTGCACCGCATGTGGGCTCTGCGATGTATCCTGCAAGTTCATTATGGAGGCAGAACGCCACTCTGTGAACATGGCGCTTAGAGAGCACATTGTGGACGAAGGATTTGCCCCGCCTGCCTATCAGACGATGATTAATAATTTGCAAGAATACGGACGTCCGCAAGGGAAAATAGGGAATCCAGATTCAAGTTGGGCCAAGGAACTGGGAGTGAAGATACTGCCGGACGAAATGGCGCCGGTCCTGCTATTTGCAGGGTGTATGACGGGCAGCGACCCCGAAGCCTTGGAAATCGCCCGAAAGTTTGCGCGCCTTCTGAAGCACGCAGGTGTGGATTTCGGCATTATGCGCAATGAAACATGCTGCGGGATGCCGGCGTATTGGACGGGACACCGAGATACTTTTAAAAAAACGGCAAACAGTCTCGTAAATCAGTTTGACGATATGAAAATCCAGACAGTTGTTGCCCTGTCCGGTTCATGCCTGGGAGCTTTACGTTCAAAGTATCCTGAGTATGCCAGGGCTCCCCAGGCCCGGGTATTGCACGCAACTGAGTTCCTGGCGCAATTGATAAAAAGCGGCCGTTTGAAATTGCCCAGACCGGCCAGGCGGAAGGTGACGTATCACGATCCTTGCTACCTTGGCCGTCAGAGTGAACCACCTCTCACATGGAAAGGGGAGTACAAAGTAACCCACGGGTGCATGACTTATACCGACCCTCCCAAGGAGATCAACCGGGGTGTAAATGGAGTATACGAACCGCCGCGACAGATACTCCGTGCTATAAAGGGGCTGGATTTTATCGAGATGTATCGGATTCGTGAATACTCGTATTGCTGCGGTGGAGGTGGCGGAGTCCCCCTGGCATATCCAGACTTAGCACGCTCAGCAGCCCTCGATCGGCTGGGAGAAGCTGTAGATGTAGGGGCGGGATATCTTGTCACCGCGTGCCATCATTGCAGGGCGAATCTATCTAAATCCCAGCAGTCTCTGAAAAAACCGCTGCTTCCGGTTATCGATATCATTGACCTGGTATACGAGGCTGCGGATATCAAATGAGGGGAGTTGAAGGTT
>JBBIRL010000004.1:0-364 GCA_037441825.1 Dehalococcoidia bacterium
AGCCTGTGTGTTAAAGCGGCCCAATCCGAAACGGATAGAGCTATGAGCTACATCGTCTCCGAGGCCCAGGGCCTTGAGCACGTAGGACGGTTCGAGGGTTGCGGAAGTGCAGGCCGACCCGCTGGATACAGCAACACCATCCATGTTCAAAAACATGAGCATCGATTCGCCCTCGATAAACTCCACACAGAAGCTGGCATGTCCCGGCAGGCGATCCTGAGGGTGTCCGGTAACCATTACATGTTCAATATTGGCTGGAAGCTCTTTAAGCAGGCGGTCGCGGAGCGGGATGAGCTGCTTCATCCGCGCAGCCATATTAGCCTCCGCCAGTTCGGCGGCTTTGCCTAACCCTACGATTGCTGGT
>JBBIRL010000004.1:395-24779 GCA_037441825.1 Dehalococcoidia bacterium
CCCCCGCCTCACCCAAAGAGCGCCCACTCCTTTAGGACCATAGAACTGGTTCCCTGCCAGGCTCAAAGCATCTACCCCCAGTTCCTTTACATCCACAGGTATCGTTCCGGCTGTAGCTATGGCATCGGTATGAAAGACCACCTTGTTCTCTTTGGCTATCCTGGCGATCTCTTTTATCGGCTCGATAGTGCCCACCTCGCCGTTGGCGTGCATCACAGAGACCAGAACAGTGTCCTTCCTGATGCTTCGCTTCACATCCTCGGGATTGACTAACCCATACTTGTCTACCGGCACCTCGGTCAGCTCGAATCCCCATTTCTCCAGCGTCCTTGCCGAGTGCAGCACCGAGAAATGCTCGATAGCCGAGACTACCACATGCTTGCCTTTGCTTTGCTGAGCCAGCGCCAGCCCTTTAATCGCGAAATTGTTGCTTTCAGTGCCGCTGCCGGTGAAAATTACATCCTCAGCATTGGCACCGATGAGTCCAGCCACCTGCTCTCGAGCAGCATCTACGGCCTGCCTGGCAGTATCGCCCCAATCGTGGAGTGAGGAAGGGTTACCGAAAATCTCTCCCAGGAAGGGCAGCATCGCGTCCCGCACCTCAGAGAGAAGAGGGGTCGTGGCAGCATTATCAAGGTATACTTTTCTCATATCTCCACCTCAGCAGTTGTCGTTTAAATCTAACATATAATCCGCAGCCTGACAAACATGATTAAGGATATATTTGATTTCCCTCATCGTCCTCAACAATGATAGCGTTCTCGGGACAGCTCTTGGCAGCTTCCAGAAGGGCATCCAAATCCACAGACGAGGCATCGAGAACCACTGCTTTGTTCTCCTTGTCAAGCTGGAAGACTGTGGGTGCGAAGGCCACGCAATTTCCCACGCCGATACACGCGTCTCTGTCTACCTTTACCTTCAAAACGCACTCCTTGAAAGTCCTATTTGTCGCCTTTATCATTAATCATGATAACAACATTGATATAGAGAAGTCATAAAATGGGGACAGAAAAGGTTAAAAATTTATCACATCTCAACAGACCTTCAGCTCGTCTCCAGCCTTCACTACCCCACCCTTAACTACTCTGGCAAATATACCCTCTTTTGGCATCACACATTTGCCTATCTGACGATAGATAGCGCACCCGCTGTGGCACTCTTTACCGATCTGAGTAACCTCCAGCGTAACCCCCTGCCCTACAGACAAACGCGCGCCCACAGGCAAGGCAACCAGGTTAATCCCCTCCGTGGTGAAGTTCTCCGCAAAATCACCGGGGCCGATATCGAAACCCCTATCTCGCATCCTGTTGATGCTCTCGATTGCCAGGAGGCTCACCTGGCGGTGAGTGCAGCAATCGGCATGGGCATCACCCACAAGCCCGAACTCCTCCTTCAGGAGTCCTTCCCTACCATCTTCTTTTCTTGTGCCCTTGTCTTTACTTTTACAGACCGCAATTACCTTAGCCATGTTTAGTTAGCCCTACAAGCCTTTTTCACGAAATCATTTGCAAAGATGGCTGCCCCCAGAGCAGCAGATAGCTGAGGGTCAGGCTTCAGGGCAACAGATTTTACCCCCAGTTCCTTTTCCAGCCTCCGCACCACGCCGATATTCTTGGCAACGCCCCCGGTGACAACAAAATCACCCACAATCCCCAGACGCTTGGCCAGCATAGCTGCCTGGTGAGCCAGAGCGGCGCTATGGATAGCCAGGACCTCCTCTTTAGACCATCCATTTTGCAGCAGCGCTGAAGCTTGAGACTTGGCCATAACATCACAGACAACGCTCAACGCGCCACCTAAGGGGGGCGAGCCGCCATCCAGCAAATGTCCGCCTGTCACCGGTTCTTTGTTTATCTCCTCCAGTATCTTGTCTTGTACTCGAGCACGTTTGTCCAGAGGCAGAGCAAGCCGTTCTTTGAGCTGTTTGTCAGTAGCCTTAAGCGATATCGCGCCAATATCTTCGATCGGGACACCCAGGTAATCGGCCACCACTTCCATGCCACGTCCCTGGGCTGCACCGCACGCATTGCAGGGGTTTTCCCGGCAATAACCGGGTTCCGATGCATTAGTCAAAAATGCCGTTACTTTTCCCTCTTCGTTGCAATGGATGACGACACAACCGCGGCCACCTAATGCCAGCACGGTTCTCTGTGAGGGACCAAAACAATAATTTGCTCCTTTAGCATGACAGGCAATCTCACTCACCGTTCTTTTCGCCTCGGAAACGTCGGCTTCCCCACAACCAGTCCCTACGATGTAATGAATATTATCCCGGGACATCCCCATGCCGTTCAGCGCCGCATCCAGAGCCTTCCGGGCGCTATCGCGCTTATCCGCCCCGCTCCAGAGAATGCTGTAAGCCAAGAACTCGCCGTCAGCCATAACAACTGCTTTGGAAGCAGATGAACCTACATCAACCCCGGCGGTAATTATCTTTGCCCTGCGCCAATCCTTGTTTGCATCATGCCAGGTGTATTCTCGCCAGTTGAAATGTTCCGTGCCCATCTTATCTGCCTTCTGAAATTACTTCCGAGCAGTCTTCAGCGCATTGTAGAAAGCCTGCCAGAACGGGTCGACGACAGGATGTTTCAGCTTCCGCTCTTTTCCGTTTTCTACCAAAACCATCCCATGCTTGGGATTTGTGAGCTCACCGACGATCGATGATTTGATTCCCTTTCGGGACAAGGCATTCACCACCTTCTCAGCCTTATGGTCTTTGCAGGCGATAATCAAAGTACCTTCGCTGATGGAAGCATAAGGGTCTATACCGAAATAGCGGCATATCTCGGTTACGCAGGCTTCGACCACAATCCGCTCTTTCTCAACCCGCACGCCCAGATTGGCTGCCTGAGCAGTCTCATAAAGGCCGCCCCATATACCGCACTCCGTGGCATCGTGCATGGCGGTAATTCCATCGTCTCGCACCCCCACGCCAACAGCGGTCAGCGCATCCTGCACTACGGACATCTTGTAGAATATTTCCTGCGCCCGTTTGCTGAAGTCCGGGCCAAACTCCTTCTCCAGGAGCTCAGGAAACATAGTAGCAAAGATGCCCGTTGCCTCGATGGCCGGACCCTTGGTGATTATTATCTTGTCCCCCGACTTTGCCATCTTCGGCGTGACGTACTCATCTTTCTCACCTACGCAGACCACCGTAGCTCCGCCCACCATAGGATAGTGGCAGTTTTCGTACCTCGCAGTATGGCCACAGACAATGGCGATGCCGAGCTTCATGCATTCTTTGTGCATGGTATCCCAGACTATCTCAAGCTGCTCTTTGGTAATATCCATAGGCAAGTTTAAATCTATGGAGAGATACTTGGGCTTCAAGCCGCTGGTCACAGCATCCGAGGCCAGTATATGGATGGCGAACCAGGCTGCCCTCTCCCACCCATATTCGGGGACGATAAATACCGGGTCTGTGGTCAGCGCCACGGCCTTATCTCCAATCTCCACTATCGCAACATCTACCCCGTGCTGGGGGCCTACTATAACGTTCTTACTCTTGGCACCCAGGCGCGGGTATATCAGCTCATTGAAGATTTCAGGAGAGATTTTGCCGATCTCAGGTAATTCGCTCACTTTCAGCCCTCCATGACATCGCCCACAACCGGGTCTACCCTCACCCCTTTGCCCACCACCCAGGCGAGTCCTTTTTCAATGTCCTGCTCCTCCCCCTCCAACTCCAGCACCACCCATCCCTTATTCTCGGAAACATCGGCGCGCCGGATATTAGTCACTACCCTGAACTTGCGTCCGAGGTTATAGATGATGGGCTCCTTAATCAGGTCCGGCGGAAAGGTAAACATCACTCTTCGCTTGGCCATTTCCTTCTCCTTGCAGAATTAGATTCGATATTTGCCATAGTCTAACTCAAATCCATAAATCACTCAATAAGCTTCAAGCTCGGGCGCGCTCCCCGAGCACCTCTTCAAAAGACTCAAGAGTCGGCTGGATTACAAAGGGCTGAACCACGCCTGCCACCGCTTCCTGCGTTTTGAGCCCGGTGGCAGTAATAGCAGCCACCGTTAAATCGTCCTTCTTGATCGCTCCCGAAGCTGCCAGCTTCTTCAGCACCCCTATCACCACACCCCCCGCAGTCTCAGCAAAGATGCCCTCGGTCTGCGCCAGCAGCTTTATACCCTCTATAGCTTCCTCGTCGCTGACAGCGCAGGCAGCGCCGCCCGATTCCCTGGCTATCTTAAGGGCATAGTAACCGTCAGCCGGGTTGCCGATAGCTATCGACTTTGCGATAGTATTAGGCTTCACCGGATGCACATGAAGCGTTCCTGCTTCAAAAGCATTTACGATCGGGGAACAGCCCGCAGCCTGAGCGAGATACATATGAGTGTTAACAGGACCGATCAGGCGCAGCATAGATAGCTCCTCCAGACCCTTCCATATCCGCGTAAAGAGCAATCCTGAAGCAGCAGGAGCGATGACACAGTCGGGAGCACGCCAGCCGAGTTGCTCGGCCACCTCGTATGCCAGCGTCTTGCTTCCTTCTGCATAGTAAGGTCGAAGGTTTATGTTTATAAATCCCCAATTGTACTTCTCTACCAACCTGCTACAGAGACGGTTGACATCGTCATAGCTCCCCTTAACAGCCACCAAGACGGGATTATAAATCGCTGTGCTCACCATCTTGCTCTGCTCTATATCAGAGGGGATGAAAACGTAGGACTTAAGGCGCGCTTTGGCAGCATGAGCCGCCACGCTGGCAGCCAGGTTACCTGTCGAGGCACAGGCTACCGTAGAGAAACCGAACTCACGAGCCTTGGTGATAGCCACCGAGACCACCCTATCCTTAAAGGAGTGCGTCGGATTGAGGCAGTCATTCTTTATGTATAGTTGGTCCAGCCCCAACTCCGAGCCCAGGTTATCCGCCTTGACAAGAGGGGTGAAGCCAGTGCCTATATCCACTACATCACCGTCAACTGGCAGGAGTCCCCGATAGCGCCACATACTCGGCGGCCCGCCGGATATTTTCTCCTTGCTTACCCCTCTCGACATAGCTTTGTAATCGTAAACTACCTCGAGCGGACTGAAACAAAAATCACAAAGGTTGAGCGGTTCCAAGTGATACTCACGCCCGCATTTCCGACACCTTAAGCCTCTAACATAAGACACACTTCACCCCTTCAGGCATGTTCAAGCGCCTGTTTCAAATCCTCTTTTAAATCATCGATGTTTTCCAATCCGATGGACAATCTGATTAGACTGTCAGTGATCCCTACCTTTTTCCTGAAGTCCTCCGGCATTGAAGCATGGCTCATCGTAGCAGGGTGTTCCACCAGAGAATCCACACCGCCGAGCGATTCCGCCAAGGAGAAAATCTTGACCCTCCTCAAGAACGATTTGACAGCCCTGGAGCCCCCGACTATTTCAAAGGAGACCATCCCGCCGTAGCCCTTCATCTGCTTTTGGGCGATTTTATAATGCGGGTGCGATTTAAGCCCCGGATAAAAAACCCTTTTCACCCCGGGGTGCTTTTCCAGGAAGCTGGCTATCGCAGTTGCACTCCGGCAATGCTGAGTCATCCTTAGCGGAAGCGTCTTGATTCCTCTTAACACCAGCCAGCAGTCGAAGGGAGAGGCACAGGTCCCCATGGCATTCGAAAGAAAGTGGACCTTTTCTGCCAATTCCTCCGTGGCGCTAACAACAGCGCCGCCCACCACATCGCAGTGCCCGTTGAGATACTTGGTCGTGGAATGAACCACCAGGTCTATCCCGTACTCGATTGGCCTCAAAAGATAGGGGCTGGGCAGTGTATTGTCCGCCACTGTTATCAGGCCGTGTTTTTTGGCGATCCCGGCGACCATCTCAACATCCACTATATTCAGCAATGGATTGGATATCGTTTCTATCCATATCATTCTTGTGTTAGGCTTTATAGCAGCCTCTATCTCGGCTCTGTTGTCCATTCTCACAAAGGTGAACTCCAAACCGAAGCTCTTCATCACATTCTCGAACAATCTGTATGTCCCGCCATAAAGGTCTTCCTGTGAAATCACATGGTCGCCCTGCTTGAGCAGATGCATGACCGTAGTCTCAGCAGCCATCCCTGTAGCAAAGGCGTAGCCTGCCTTACCTCCTTCGAGTACTGCGATGGTATCCTCCAGCGCTTTCCTGGTGGGATTCGAGGTGCGGGAATAGTCATAGCCCTTGGTTTTGCCTACATCCTCGAAGACAAAAGTGGATGTTTGATAGATAGGTGCCACAATAGCGCCAGTTGCAGGGCAAGGGCCGCCGCCGGAATGTATCGCCGCTGTTTCAAACCTCATGTTCTCCTCCTATGTGGCAGACCGGGCTGCTTTCGCACTCTTCGCACTCCAACTGCACAGTCGAATGGCTGATACCGAATTTCTGGCTCAGCATTTGATTTACCTCTTCGACAATTCCAGCACAATTGCTCACCATCTGGTCCTGGATTAACAGATGGCAACTGATGGCGTATATGTCGGAAGTTATCGCCCATAGATGCACATCGTGAACATCCCTCACCCCTTTTATTTCCCGGATTGCATTATTGACCTGGCTCACGTCAAGATGTTTGGGAACCGCTTCCAGAAGGATATTTATCGACTCCAGAACCAGCCCGCCCGCCCCCCTCAGAATCAGTATGCCAATGACAATGCTGATGATAGGGTCAGCAATTGTGCGTCCTGTGAGCAAAATGATTACGCCGGCAGCAATCACTCCGATAGACGATATGGTGTCGCTCAACATATGCAAGAACGCACCCTTGACATTCAGGTTGCGTGTCCTGCCGAAGCGCAGCACCGAAATGCCAGCTACATTAGCCACCAGACCGATTGCCGCTACAACGAGCATCAAGCCGCCGTGCACTTCGGGCGGCGCAACAAGGCGGCGATAGGATTCGTAAAATATGTAGCCGCTGACCAGGACTAAAATGACGCCATTGGCCAAAGCGGCCAGAATCTCAGCCCTGTAGTAGCCATATGTTTTTGTTTGATTGGCTGGCCTCTTAGCCAGGTTAAGCGCAAAAAAGCTCAAGCCCAGAGCCAGCGTATCCGTGAACATGTGACCGGCGTCGCCGATGAGGGCCAGGCTGTTGCTTATCAGACCGCCTGCCAGCTCGACTATGGTCATCAACCCTGTAATAAAGAGGGCCACCAACAGCCGGCGCTGATTGCTGCTTATTATCAGGTGGGACGACCCATGTTCATGCTCGGTCATTTTACTTCTATTCTATATCCCCTCACCATTGCTAAATGTTTTCTCAATCTCTGTAATCATGCGTTCCAACTCTCCGGGGACAACCTCTACGCCTTTCGATGCCTCAAGTTTCCTGATACGCTCATCCAAACTGTGCTGTTCTTTCAATATCAACCTGATGGCCTCGCTGAAAGGGTCGGGTAGTTTGCCGTGCTCCAGGGGCATTGCCGCCGTCTTTTGACGGTCTTCCACCACGCGGCCCGGTACCCCGACCACAACAGCCCCCGGGGGTACAGACCCCACGACAACGGAGTTGGCGCCGATGCGGGCCCCATCCCCTACCGTGATAGGGCCGAGCAGTATCGCCGCTGAGCCGATAACCACATTGTTGCCGATAGTGGGGTGGCGCTTCTTCTTCTGTAGCGTTGTCCCACCGAGGACAACCCCCTGATATATCAGGACATCATCCCCGATCTCCGCTGTTTCGCCGATGACTACTCCCATGCCGTGGTCTATGAAAAAGCGACGCCCTATTTTCGCTCCGGGATGAATTTCGATCCCCGTTAAGAAACGAGCGCAATGGGAGAGCGAACGAGCAAAAAACCGAAGCCTGCGCTCCCAGAGCCAATGTGCCAGGCGATGAAACCACAGAGCATGTAGTCCAGGGTATAAGAAAACAACCTCTAATATATTCCTGGCCGCCGGATCCTCGGCAAAAACTGTCCTTATGTCCTCTCTCAGGGTTTTGAACAAGTCAACCACCTCCCCACAGTGGCTTATTCCTTGAACAGCCAGGTAGACAAATAGCGTTCGCCGGTGTCAGGCAATATAACTACAATGAGCTTGCCCTTGCTCTCGGGCCTCTTCGCTATCTCTACGGCCGCCCATGCAGCCGCACCCGAGGATATTCCCACCAATATCCCCTCCTCCTTAGCCAGCCTTCTCGCCATTATACCAGCATTCTCGTTACTGACCTTGATAATCTCGTCAACCAGGTCCATTCTCAGTACCTGGGGTATGAAACCAGCACCGATTCCCTGAATCTTGTGAGGGCCGGGTTTACCCCCGGAAAGTACGGGAGAATCAGCAGGTTCCACCGCTATGGCTCTAAATCCTGGCTTCCTCTTTTTGATCACCTCGGCTACACCGGTAATCGTTCCCCCTGTCCCCACACCGGAGACCAGGATGTCAATCTTACCGTCCGTATCACTCCATATCTCCTCCGCCGTAGCCTCTCTATGGACTCGAGGATTTGCCGGATTCTTGAACTGCTGAGGCATAAATGAGTTGTGGACATCGGCCACCAATTCCTGTGCCCTTCTCACCGCCCCCGACATCCCTTCTCCACCCGGCGTCAAGACCAGCTCAGCCCCGAAAGCGCTCAGGAGCTGCCTGCGCTCCAGAGACATCGTATCAGGCATAGTCAAGATGAGCCTGTATCCCCTGGCAGCGCAGACAAAGGCCAGAGCAATTCCGGTATTACCGCTGGTAGGCTCAATGATGACCGTATCCTTGTTGATTAGCCCCCTCTGCTCTGCATCCTGTATCATGGAGACACCTATCCTGTCCTTTACGCTGCTGCAGGGATTAAAGGACTCCAGTTTTGCCGCCACCTCCGCCTTCGCTCCTCCGGTTATCTTGTTCAGCCTGACCAGCGGCGTATTTCCAACTAACTCTGTTATAGAGCTCGCAATCTTTACCATTTACCCCCCCTCTCTTAACAACTACCGACTCTGCTATCCTTCTTTTCGCAGCTAAATAGACAAGCTGGCTCGCCCACAAGGCGGGAGGTTCAGCACACCAGGGAGCGAGCCCAGCTTAATCATCGGGAAATGCTCCCGAACAAAGTCAAGGACGGAACAGGCTCATGGTGATTTCACCTTGCCCTCCGCCTCCTTTTTCTTGTTACGTATCGCTGCCCAAATCGCCATAAGGGCGATTGCCACCAGAATCATGAACACACCGATGACGGTAACTGCCTGAGTAAAACCAAGAGCAAAGACGCCCATGTACAGGTAGTTCTCCATATTCAAAGCCTGCGTATAGGACAGCATTGCCTGCCCAATGGTCATGTTTGGATTTGGCGGATACGGGTTGGGATTAGTTGGATCGTAGCGCCCTCCTGTCCCATACTTCAATAGGTCTGAGTATGTAGCGGCAATCGAGTGACGGTGTTCCTTTATTAGGTCAGCAGCACTCTGGGCTGTTGCTGCGGAATCTATATAGCCTGTCGCGTTACCGCCAGCAATAGATACCGGTACTTTCTCAGCCGCCATTTGATCCTGGATATAGTAGGTCTTACTTACCCCCATGTAAATGAACACTATGCCTATGACCAAGGCGGCCACAGCCATAATCATCACTATCCTCGAAAGCGGCATATATTTCTTTAACATGCTTTGTGTTTCCTCCATTTCTTCTTTTTCTCCTTAGTAGATATCCTCTGCGCTTAACCTATTGATACGTCTCTACATACACTCCGCCATCCTCCTTTCCTGGTTACCCGCCACCTAAATATATTTAGTACACAACCTGTTGGCTAATGAGATCCTTCCCACGAGATACCAAGTGGGCCAAAGTGATGCTTTCCAGAGAAGTCAGCAGGCCCTGCTGTGTTGTAACCCAGACCTCATGTATAGGGCAAATGCTCTGCCTGGGACATTCGCTCGGCAGAATCAAACAGGTATTCAGTGCTATAGGGCCGTCCATAGCTTCAATAATCTGCCTCATATTTATCTCACCGGGAGGTCTGGATAGGGCGATACCACCAGCCGGGCCCCGATGAGCGCGCAAGAGCCCGGCCTGGACAAGACGCTGCACGATTTTGGGCAGGAAAACTCTGGGGATACCCTGGTGTTCGGCAACCTCTTTGGTCGTCTCCTGAGCTCTGCCTTCGGCCGCAGCGATATCCAGCATGGCCCTGATAGCATACTCAGCGCCTCTGCTTATAAATGGCATATTCCCATCCTTAGAATAATTAAGGTCTACTTAGTCATATTTATACAATATCTACTCATTTTTGTCAAGTTGGCTTCGGCCTTTAGAAATAGCGGCTTAATCATTTTCATCATTTCCCTCTCTGCACAAGGTGAAATAAGGCTCTGTGCAATTCCCTCGTACCCTGCCTGCCGGGTGCTGTTGGCTGCTTGGAGAACCGAAGTACCACGACGGAAGTGCGTCTTGAATAGTACATGATTGGGATTGCCATATTCCTTCAACCCTGAGCACAATATACACAGGGAGTTGTACCATTAGTACTTCTCCTCAACCAACTGGCGAAAACCATCTGTCCGGAACTGGCGAAAACCACTACTTAAGCTGAACGAAGGTGTGCTAATGTTTGAGATGAGTAAGGATATGTTGAACCGAACTCTAAGGCCACGGCTGCCTAAGCGCATAGGGAGACTGGACGAGCTCGCGCATAACCTGTGGTGGAGCTGGCATCAGCAGGCGCGTGACCTGTTTCGGATTCTGGATTACCCCATGTGGAGAGCCAGCGGCCACAACCCGGTCAAGCAACTCCGCGACATCAATCCAGATAAGTTGAAGGCTGCTTCCAGCGACCTCGCCTTCCTCACCCTGTACGACTTCGTTATGTCAGCCTTCGATGCCGATATGTCAGCCCAGGACACCTGGTTCAAGACTAATTATCCCAGCTTGCTGCCCGGTCCCGTCGCTTGCTTCTCCATGGAGTTTGCCATCCATAACTCTCTTCCCATTTATGCCGGCGGGCTGGGGATACTCGCTGGCGACACCTGCAAGGAGGCGAGCGACCTCGGTCTGCCTCTGGTCGGGGTCGGATTCATGTATCCCCAGGGTTATTTCCATCAACGCATCTCGGCTAGTGGCTGGCAGGAGGAGGTATACAGGCAGTTGGATTTCAGTGAAACGCCTATCACCCCCATGCTTTCCTCTCGAGGGCGCAGAGCGTTGGCTAAAGTTGAACTGGACAACAAGTCGTTATCTATTGCGGTGTGGCAATTACAGGTAGGTCGAGTCAGTATCTACTTGCTGGATACCGACGTTGAAGAGAATTCCCCGGAGGACCGGCAGTTGTCCGCCCGCCTCTACATAGCCGACAAGCAGTTGCGCATACAGCAGGAGATAGTTTTAGGCATCGGCGGCGTGCGCGTTCTCCGGGCTCTGCGCATTAAACCGGCAATCTGGCACGCCAACGAGGGCCACACAGCCTTCATGATGCTGGAACGAGTCAGGGAAGAGATAGAGCAAGGCTCAACCTTTAATGAAGCTGTACAGAGAGTAAGAGCGACCACTGTTTTTACCACCCACACGCCGCTCCCTGCTGGCCACGACGTTTTCCCTGTTCAGCTTGTAGAGAAGTGTTTTCACAGCTACTGGGGCTTGCTGGGTATAGACCGAGACATGTTTATGAAGTTAGGGCAGCAAAATGGCCTCTGCAATCAGGCCTTCAATATGACGGCGCTTGCGTTAGCTACGTCCGGTCAGTGTAACGCTGTGAGCCAGCTTCATGGCACAGTTTCACGAAGGATATGGCACATGCTCTGGCCGGATGTCCGGGAGGATGAGGTACCAATCTCACATGTGACCAACGGTATTCACATCCCTACCTGGGTCGCTCCCGAGCTGGGGCAGGTCTACGAAAAGTACCTGGGCAAGGACTGGTTAGAAAAGCACGACGACCCCAAGATTTGGGAGCGTATGACGGATATCCCCGATGAAGAGCTTTGGGCAGTACGCCAGCTTCTGAAACGCAACCTCATGGTCACCATACGGGAGCGGGCCCGAAAACGCTGGGACAAGGTCGAAGTTGCACCACAGCAAGTGCTGGCAATGGGCGCCTTGCTCGACCCCTGGGTTTTAACTATTGGGTTCGTCAGGCGTTTCGCCGAATATAAGCGGCCAGCACTGATTTTCCATGACATCGAACGTCTAAAGAAAATAGTCAATGACGAGTGGCGGCCGGTCCAGATAGTATTTTCCGGCAAATCTCATCCTGCTGATTACCAGTCTAAGCATCTGCTCCAGCAGGTATACAACCTGGCCACAGACCGGGAGTTTCAGGGTCGCATAGCCTTTGTGGAAGACTATGACATGCATATGGCGCACTACCTGGTACAAGGAGTAGACGTATGGCTAAACACTCCACGCCGTCTTAATGAGGCATGTGGCACTAGCGGCATGAAGGCTTCATTGAACGGCGTGCCTAACCTCAGCGTCCGCGATGGATGGTGGTACGAAGGATATAACGGAGCCAATGGGTGGGCTATAGGCAACGGCCCCGGAGCATACAGTCCCGAAGAGGAAGACAAAGCCGATGCTGAGGCGCTGTACCGCCTTCTGGAGAAAAAGATTGTGCCGCTCTATTACAACAGAGATAGAGACGGTGTGCCCCATGGCTGGATTCGCGTGGTAAAAGAGGCTATTCGCTCGGTTACGCCCAACTTCTGTGCGCGCCGGATGCTGAAGGAATATACCAACCAAATATACCTGCCAGCCACTCTGTCACCGAAACAAGAAAAGCTTGAGTAGGCTCTGTCCTCGCTAGCAAAGCCCCCTTACAACATTGTTTATCCTTGCTGCTCCCTGACTACAAGGGCTTGCTCACCTTTTTCAGTATATATTGACATCGCCCCGATATATACTATACTGGGTTCGGAGGTGACAAATGAATACCGGTACTCTGTCTGGCAAAGGATGGGTGGTCATACCCCAGGAATTGAGGGAACGCTACCGCCTCAAGAAGGGTGACAAAGTTCACTTCATCGACTACGGTGCCGTGATGACCATAGTACCTGTTTCCGGGAATCCCGTTGATGAAGCTGCGGGGATGCTCAAAGGCAAGACTTCTCTGACTCGCTCTCTTCTCAAGTCTCGGAAGGAAGAGGCGAGAAAGGCGAAGTAGAATGGAGGCAGTACGCTTTGTTCTCGATAGCTACGCCCTGCTTGCCTTTCTCGAAGGTGGAAAGGGGCATAAACGAGTAAGAGAACTTGTGGAAAAGGCTCTCGACGGCCGCTGCCTGTTGTTCCTGAGCATCGTCAATCTAGGAGAGGTACTGTACATCACTGAGCGGGAACGAGGTCTGCCTAAAGCCCAGGAGACACTAGCCCGCATCGATGAACTCCCCATTGAAATAGTTGAAGCCAATCGGAGTCAAACCTTGACTGCCGCTCACATCAAAGCCAAATGGCCTATAGCTTACGCCGATGCCTTCGCCGTAGCCCTGGCCAAACTCGAGGAAGCAGCTATTGTCACCAGCGACCCTGAGTTCAAGAAGCTAGAAGCTGCCTATGTCATACCTATCCTCTGGCTTTAAATCGCCTGATTAGAATGATTTGAATATTGGGGAGGCGTTAAATGAGTTGGATCTACTTAATTCTCGCCATTATTACGGAAGTCATAGGCACCGCAGCCATGAAAGAGTCTCATGGTTTCACCAAAGTCGTGCCTTCGATTCTGATGTTAGTTTTCTATGGGCTCGCCTTCGCTTTTCTGACCCTCGCCGTAAAGAAAATCGACGTGAGCATTGGCTACGCGATATGGGCAGGCATAGTAACAGCCCTCGTAGCCACGGTCGGTATCCTTTATTTTAAGGAGCCTGCTACGGCGATAAAGATAGCTTCGATAGCCCTTATTGTGCTCGGCGTGATCGGTCTAACCTTGGCGGAGCGGCATATCGGCGCTGCCTCATGAATATATGTGGTTTAGATTCCCAGCTTCTTCCGATTAGCCTCAATATGAGCCAGAATGCCATCAACTGCTTTGACTGCATCAGTTTCCACATTCATTAGCCCGCCGGTCACCTGTCTGCAGTCCTGGGTCAGGAGTTTGACCAAGTTCGGCGCTCCGGTGATCGTGGGCACAGGGTTAACGTATGTATAGAGGCCCAGTGCCAGCGCGAATACAGCGTCAATAGTAGCCTTCTGCTCCATATATTCCGGAGCTACGGCGGCAACAGGAAGGTCAGGCATAGGCACTCCTCCCAGAGCGGCTGAGACTGACGCCAACAGGTCAGCCAGACGTCCGGTATCGGTGCAGGTGCCGTAGCTCAGCACAGGAGGGATATTCAGCTTGTCGCAAAGCTTTTTAAGGCCAGGGCCTGCAAATTCCTTAGCCTCGGGACTGCACAGCCCGGCCACCTGCATGGCCCCGTTGCCGCATCCCATGGACAGCACCAGGATATCTCGCTTAATCAATTCCTTGGCTACGCGCACGCTGTGCACATCCTGCCCGGAATCCCTCAGCGTAGTGCACGAGACCAGCCCTGCCACCCCGCGCAGCGTCCCCTCCTTTATAGCTCCCAGTAGCGGGGTAAGGCTGCCGCCTAAAGCTTCAAGAATGCTCTCGGTGGAGAAACCCACCACGGACTCTCTCATGGGCAACTGGGTAACCGGCTCAATGGATGTCCTCCGCACCTTGAAGTTATCTACCGCCATCTGCAGCAACCGCGCCGCTTGCTCCTCAGCCTTCTCAGGCTCGTAGTTGATCCGTTCTGTGATACCCTCAAAAGCAACCAGTTCACTCACAGGTATGAGCTTGAACTTGTATCTCTGCGCATACGCGGGGTCGATGGGCATAGAGCAGTTCATATCGCAGGCGAAAAGGTCCACGCATCCGCTGGCCAGGACCGCTTCCTGCATAATCCAGTTCCCCGTGAAACCGTAGAATGTGCTGTCCATCTCCCATCTCTGAATCATCTCCTGGCCCGTCTCAATGTTGGCGATGACCCGCAGCCCTTGGGCACCCGCGTCCTTTGCTTTTTTCTGCCACTCCGGCTTCCGCGCCAGTTGCACCATGGCGAAGCCCAGAAAAGGCTCATGCCCGTTGGGCAGCACGTTCACATAGTCGGGGTCTAAGACACCAAGGTCTACGCGCATCTTATGAGGCCTGGGTATTCCATAAAGCACATCCTGGCAGTACTCGTTGACAATCTGGCTTTGGTATGCCATAGCCACGCCGAGCCTCATCGCCTTCAGGGCCAGACTCTGATAATAGCCGTCTACGTTGGTGAGGCAGGAACTGGTGGAGAACAATATCTCGCCGTGGATACCGCCGGGGAAGATATCCAGCTTCCTCCAAAGCCCCTTTCTTTCAGTTGGAGCCAGAGCTTCTACTACTAGGCTGGGTTCATCAAGCTTCCTGTTGAAATCGGCTTCCGCGAAATCGCAGAGGCGAATGGCGACTTTGTCAATAGAACCTGCTGTGCTTACGCCAAGCCTTTTAGCGAAGTCCTTCAACTTTCCCGGCTCTTTAATCTGGAACGGCGTTTTCTTCTCCGCCGTGGCTCGCAGCGTCTTGATGGTCTGCTCTGTGTGATAATGATAGGTGGACGCGCCCATGACATTCCTGAGCAGCATCATGCGCATCGCCATGCCATCGGCCTTGATGCCGCACACACCCTTCTTGTCCTTGGCTGCATCCGCGCGGCAAGGGCCGTTCGAACAGAGGTCGCAGCGGACGCCTGCCTGGCAGAAAGGGCACCTTTTATCCGGAGCGCCCAGGCCCTGGGCCTCATAGCGGTCCCAGATATTGTCCATGCTGTCTTTCTTAATCCGCTCATACACCTTGCGTACCGACTCGTGGTAAGAGATTCTATCGCCTTCCATACCAACCTCCACTAGATGATATTTCCGTAGGGGCGAACCAATGTGTTCGCCCTTGCGCCCCGGGTAGGTTGGAGCGGATGCTCCAACCATATCTATAGGGGCAATTCATGAATTGCCCCTACACTTCTAATTCACCCAGTTCAAGCCTATATTAACAATTAAACTATAGAGAAATCATAAAATAGGGAGAGGAATGATTAAAAATATATCACATTTCAACAGGTGCGGCTCTATAGTGCGAGGTGTCATTAAGCGCGAACAGCCGCTTCGAACTATCTGTAACCCGGACCACGCTCAACGATGCATTATCTATTTTGATCCTGCGATAAATACTGTACGTCACGCCCAAAACGTATGCTGCCATTATCCTCACCACGATATCGTGGGTCACTATCACAGTCGGCTGCCCCTGGCTGGCAGCTACCACAGCCTCAAAGGCCCGGACAGCCCTCTCCGCCACCTGTCCAAAACTCTCACCGTTAGGCATAGTAAGACCCAATGGGTCAATCTGAGATTGCCCCTACAGCTCCGGCCATCTTCGGGCGATTTCGCTCTCATGCAGCCCCTGCCAGTCCCCCAGCTTGATCTCTATCAAGTCATCGAGGGGCTTCACCTTAAGGCCGTAAGGCTCAGCAATAATGGATGCAGTGGTGTAAGCCCCGAGTCTCATTCTCATGGCATTTAGTAAAAAGTCTACCCTATTGGACTTCGCCTTGCAAATATTTCATGAGGAGATTGCTTCGTCACTACGTTCCTCGCAAAGACATAGGAACGGCTTTCGCTAATCGTAGGATTGTGATACAATTCCCCTAGTTTCTAAACATAGTGAGCAAGTTATGACTCTGAGACAGAAGACCAAAATAGTTTGCACCATCGGCCCTGCTACAGGCTCGTCCTCCGCTATCGAGGAGCTTATTAAGGCAGGGATGAACGTAGCACGCCTCAATTTCTCCCACGGCACTAATGAGGAGCACGCAGGGTATATTCGAAACATACGTAAGGCAGCATCGAAGCTGAACACCCCGGTAGCCATCCTCCAGGACCTCTCCGGTCCCAAGATTCGAACCGGACAGCTCATGAAAAAAGAGGTTCAACTCAAGGAAGGGTCTGCCTTCACACTCACTACACTTGAAGTGCCCGGCGATGAGCACTCAGTGAGCCTGAACCTACCCGAACTCATTGAGAACCTGAAGCGGGGTGATATTATCTTTCTGGACGACGGAGCGATAAAGCTGGAGGTGGCTGAGGTCTCTCGTAAGGCTGTGAAATGCCGGGTGATTGTGGGAGGTATCCTGGGATGGGAGAAGGGCGTAAATGTGCCAGGCGTAAGACTCAATGTCCCCTCTTCCACGGAAAAGGATTTCAATGACCTCCTCTTCGGCATAGAGCATGAGGTGGATTACGTAGCCCTTTCCTTCGTCAGGGAAGCTAACGATATCCTCCGCATGAGAAAATTCCTCAAAAAGAGGGATGCCGATATCCCGCTCATCGCCAAGATAGAGAAATGGGAGGCAATCGAGCACCTCGACAAGATTTTGGCGGCCTCCGATGGCTTGATGGTAGCTCGAGGCGACCTGGGTGTGGAGATCCCCATCGAGAGAGTTCCCCTGGAGCAGAAGGAGATCATCAGGAAATGCAACCGCGCCGGCAAGCCTGTGATCACTGCCACCCAGATGCTGCAGTCAATGATAGATTCTCCTCATCCCACCCGCGCCGAGGTGACAGACATAGCCAACTCTATCTTCGATGGAACCGACGCTATAATGCTCTCCGGAGAGACTGCCATCGGTCGCTACCCGGTAGAGGCAGTGCAGGTTATGATGAAGATTGCTCTGACTACAGAGGCTGCTTTACCTTATAGTAAGATGCTCCTGGAAAAAGGGGCAGACCTCGAGCCTCAAACAGACGATGCTATAAGCTATGCCGCCTGCCATACTGCCCACCAGCTCGGTGCAGCAGCCATCGTGGCTTTCACTACGTCGGGGAGCACTGCCAGGCGGGTAGCCAAATACCGTCCGGGGATTCCCATTCTCTCGGCCACCCCCAGCCCAAAGCAGAGGAGAAGGCTTCTTCTATCCTGGGGAGTATACCCTTTTGAGGTAACTGAGCCCTCCGACGTGGCCGGTCTGCTGGCCCAGGGGGTGAAGCTGAGCCTGGATACCGGGGTGGCGCGCAAGGGAGACCTCATCGTTATCACCGCTGGCATCCCTATCGGCATAGCGGGCACTACAAACCTGCTCAAGGTAGAAAAGGTGGCATAAGCCCCTAAGCACTGCTTACAGCGCTTCCATCCCTGCAGAAAATTAAGGGGAGGCATCTCCGATGCCTCCCCTCCCCTTGTTACCATCGCTATCTTCTCATCACCAGCCGATGAGGTTCCACCCTTTGGTCAACTGCCTGGAGCCCAGGGTGCAGTCGCCGTTGACCTTCATCCAGTAACCATTTCCGCTCGTCATGCCAGTGAGCGTGTTGCCTAAACCATCGTTGGGGTCATACATCTGCCACTGCCCACCCGAGTAGCCCCATACTATGATAAGCTTATCTTTTATGCCAGCCAGATACTGTTCCACGGGGAATGCCGGCTCGACTGGCGTTGGCATAATGTTAGATATATTAATCGTGTACCAGGCAGAGAGAGCTACGCCAGCTATTTTGGCGGTCACTATGTAGCTGCCTGCAGGCAATCCGGGGACAGTGAACGTAGCAGTAAAGCTACCTGTCTCACTAGTTATTACCCCACCCGGCAATATATTGACGTTGCCAAATTTGAGCTCGTCCAAGCTGCTAAACGGCTGGAGTCCTGTCCCGCCTACCGTAGCTGAGGTACCTGGCAATCCGCTGGTCGGATTCAAGGTCAGCACCGGCGATTTCAGCGTTACCGTCTCTGTCACCGCTGCATTTCCCAGAATATCGAAAGCCCCGACCAGGTTAACCGCTACCGCCGATAGTGGCACAGTGAACTGAACGCTGAAATAGCCATTTTCGTCCGGAGATGCTACCTGTATGGGTATACCTGCAAAAGTGATATTGACTGAGCCGGGTGTGCGTTGCGGCCAGCCGCTGCCGGTCACTGTAATAGTATCACCTTTGTACGCAGTTGCCGGGGATACAGAGATTGTGGGCTGAGTTACCGTGAAATTAGTGGTTGCTATCAAGTGGCCATCATTCACAACCACAGGATGTACCCCGACTGATGTTCCCGGCACAGTCAGGAAAAGTGAGCACATCTGGCCAGTGCCATCTATGGGGGTAGCGCTGCTGTTCCAGGGTAAGCCCCCGAACGTTATTCCCCCGATGGGTACCGTACCATCAGGCGTCATATTAGTTACGCACACAATCACCTTGGTGCCGATAGGCCCGGAGGAAGGGGTGATGGCTATCGTTGGAGACGTAATAGTAAAAGTCGCCACTGCTACAGTGCCAGCGGATGTGGTGACCCAAACGGCCTTACCGCCGCAACAGGAAGCTGTCTGGGGGACCCTCAGGCTGGTAGACCAGCTACCTAAACCATCGATTGGTATTACCGCTGTATTCCACGGTATACCATCAAACGTTATTCCCCCGATGGGGATAGTATCGAGGGGGACAAAGCTGGAGCCAGTTATGGTCACCAGCGTATAAGGCGGCCCGCTGCTGGGCGACAGCGTTATCGGTGGCGAGGTAACTGTAAAAGTTGTTGATACCACTGTGCCCCCGGCTGACTTCACCACCACTGCATTAGGCCCTATAACTGCATTGGCCGGCACCCTCAAGCTGATATTCCAATTGCCGCAACTATCGACCTGAATTATCTCAGTGTTCCAGGGTGCGCCAGCGAAAGTTATGTTCCCGACCCCGATGGTGTCGAAAGAATTGAATCCGGAGCCGCTCAAGGCCACAAGGGTATAAGGAGGGCCGCTTGTGAGAGAAAGAGCTACGCTGGCGGCAGCGCTGGCACTGCCCAAGCCTACCGAGGCCAATAAAGCTACGGCTAAGACCAATGCCAGAAGAGCTTTAATAGATTTACTATGCCTGTACATCATTAAGCTTCTTCTCACCTGTTGCTCGAGTTTGATCCACGGCATGGGGGACAAATTTCCTGTTGTACTATTATACACCAAAGAATCTACCCTGTCCGATAGCTCGAAAGTACCCCCTTATGATGAGAATTGAGTATTACGCCCCCGGGCAGGGGTGAATCTCCACCTCTGCTTAATGCGCTCTGGGGCCTGGCCAACTTTTTCATCGGGTACACCATCGTCTTTGAGGTGGGTGACTTCCATTTTGGCATGACCCGCGATGTCCTCATGGTAGGTCTAGGCGCACTCGTCATCTCAGTGATTTTATCCATCACTTTCGGGCGGGCACGCAGTAGCTGAATCTGTGTTGAGCGTGCGTCACGGCCCGCAAGGAGCCAGAAGACAAGAACCCGAGGTTTTAGTCTTCATAGCCCGAACCTCTTGAAGGCCAGGTATTTCGGCAAATCGATAGCGAATGTGAGTACCGCGGATAATCCCAGGACGAAAAGAACCTGGTACCAGGCAAGTGACGGCACGATGCCTCCATATATACCCAGCAGTGTGAATACGATCAGGGCTCCTGTTGTTGAGATAACCAATTCTCTGCCCGGCCGCGAAGACCAGAAATACTTCCTCTCCCTCACAATGTAGACTCTAAACTGACTGGTGAAAACAAGCAGGAGCATGATAAATGTTTGTAGCTTGACGAACTCCAAATGGAAATAGTGGTCGCCGATAAAAAGTGCGAGCCCTCCTTCGCCTATCATCAAGGCCCCGATAACGAGTGAAGCGAAGGTGATGTTTCTCACATTCCACTTGTTCGGGTTTGCCGTATATTTTACGTTGTCTGTTGCCAGAGACATGGTAACGAAGTCGTTAGCAAATATGAGTAATGCCATTCCCAGCAGGGATAAGACAGTATCATGGAACAAGAAGAAACCCACAGTCAGTAAGCCAATGACCTGGATTACCTTGGTAACCTTGTTCAAAACCCATGTCAGCATTCTCTGGTATATGTGGCGGCTGGTCTTTATAGCATCGATTATCACCTTTATGCCAGGTTCAGTTATGACCATGCTGGCCGAGGCCTTAGCCACATCGCTTGACTCACTTACCGAGATTCCCATCTCTGCCTGCTTGAGCGCCGGTGCATCGTTGACTCCGTCCCCGGTCATACCTACCAGGTGCCCCTGGGATTGCAGCAATTTAACAATCCTGTACTTGTCTTCAGGGTAGATCTCGGCGAATCCGTCACATTCTTCGACAATCTTAGCCTGCTCTTCCTCACTCAAGCCCCTTAGTTCTTCCATGCGGATGATTTTGCTGCCCACAGATACCTGGCGGGCTATTTCCCTGGCTATGGCGATATGGTCGCCGGTGAGCATTATCGGCTTCACGCCTAACGCTTTTGCCCCTCCTATCATGTCTTTTGAATCGGGCCTGGGAGGGTCGGATAGCGCCAGAAAACCCACGAACTGAATATTGTCCAGGTCACCACCTTCCGACCTGGCGACGCCTAAAGTCCGGTAGCCTTTCGAGGATAGCTCCTCCACTTTTGTATCACCAGTCGCCCTGTCCTGTTCGTTCAATCCTTTGCAGAGGGCCATCACTTTTTGTGGAGCCCCCTTAATGGCCCTGAACCTTTTACCCCTGACGGAAACGATGGCTTCTGCTTTTTTAGTTGATGGCTCAAAGGGAGTAAATGAGAGCTGCTCGTAAAGGCTTAAATCCGCTTTGGCTATCTTACTGTATTCGACAACCGCAGCATCGATGGCATCCTTGCCCGACTGTTCCGATGCCAGAGCCGAGACTTTGATTACATCCTCTTCCTTATAGTTGGCAAAGGGTATAGTTTCGGTGACCGATAATTTGTTCTGTGTTATGGTCCCTGTCTTGTCCAGGCAGAGGACATCGATCGAGGCCGCGTCTTCGATTGAATCGAGCCGGGTTACCAGCACCCCTTTCTTCACCAGCTCGGTTGCACCCACTGCCTGAACGATGGTAAGCACTGCGGGCAAAGCCACCGGGATTGCTCCCATAAGGAAGATTACAGCGAAAGTAAGTATCGATACGACGCCTGTTTTCAAAAACACAGCATCTATGGCAACTACTATCAATGCGGCTATACCCAGGTACATCATGTACCGGACTATAGCCAGCATTATCTGCTCCTGATGAGATTTCGGCTTGGCTATCTTGACCAGCTCTGCGGTCTTGCCAAAATAGGTATTCCTGCCGGTGTTAACGACAAGGCACTTTGCTTCTCCTCTCTTCACTATGGAACTGGAGTAGATGACAGCGGATTGCTGGTCATCCACTGGCAGAGACTCCCCGGTCAGAACCGACTGGTCCATGGATAGCTCGCCGGTCATCATTTTGGCATCTGCCGGCACGACATCTCCCAGACCGACGGAAATGATATCTCCCGGCACAATTCCCCTGGCATCCTGAACTGCCCATTTTCCGTCACGCAGCACCCTGGCTTTGATAGCCAGCCGTGCTTTTAAAGCTTCCAACGCTTTTTGTGAGCCCTGAGCCTGCATATAGCCGATGACTGCGTTAATAGTAAGAAGCGCAAAGATTATTCCTGCTTCCAGGTAATGGTGGAGCACGATGGAGAGCACCATCGCCAATTCCAGGAGCCAGGGCATGGGGCCCCAGTAGCGTGATAAGAATTGAAGAAGATGATTCCCCTTTTCCCCGGTTATCTCATTAGGTCCAAATATACCAATTCGATTGCTGGCCTCGGATTCCGTGAGGCCATCCATTGTGGTATCCAGCAATCTAATAGCGTCTTCAACGGACAATTCTTTATATTCGGCAGTGCCTCTTATTTTCAGGGAGGGCTTCCCTTGTTCGCTCATATTGTTTTCTTCACTCTTCGTGGAACCACATGGCAGTAAATCCAGACTAGTACTTAGTTGCGATAATCATCGCAATGCTAACGAAGGGTTACGAGACCCTTCGCTACGCTCAGGGTGACAGTTCTTAGTTGTCATTCTGACCCTGAACGTAGTGAAGGGGAAGAATCTCGTTTATTACGCTTTCTTGCGCAATTAGGTACTAGTGCGGCCTTACCAGAAAAATCGGGGTGGATATCCCATGTAGTACCTTCTCGGCTACGCTACCATAGACCCAGCGACTCAATCCGGAGCGTCCGTGGGTGGACATGACAATGAGATTGACAGGATTTTTACTCACATAGTCAATGACCGCGTCAGCAGGCTTACCCATGAGCAACTCCAGGTGTGCTTTCAGGCCAGCGCTTTTGAGTCGCATTTCGATTTTAGCAAGGTACTGCTCATCTTCACGCTTGCACCTGACAATATAATCTTCCCAGTCAATAGGGACCGTGGAGTAGTAGTACGCTGCAACCGGCATGGGTTCGCAGACTCCGAGCAGGATGATATCCACCAGGTCAGCACCTCGCTGTCTAGCCAGTGTCTCCACATGAGGAAGGACAGACTCCGCCAGCTCTGAGCCGTCCAGCAGGACGAGCATTCTTCGTGTTGGCAATCTATCAGAAATAATCTCTGGAGGGGCTCCAGCCCTGATGAGCCAGATTGGCACCTTGGAGGAGCGGAGTATCTTGTCGGCTACACTTCCCATCGCCCAAAGCTTAATCCCGGTGCGGCCATGAGTTGACATGAGAATGAAATCGATACTATTCTCTTCAGCGTAACGGAGGATTTCCTCGGCAGGATAGCCTTCAACCAGCTCACCTCGCACTGTTACCTCTTCGCTTACGGGTCCGCTTCCTGCTTCTGCCGCCTTTAATTCACGTCTCACTGTATCGACCTTACTATTTATATATGCCTGCCGAGCAGGGACCTGCTCAGCCTCAGCCGGGCTATAGACATGTAACAGAACCAGGGACAGACGCAGCTTGCTGGCTACCTCTTTGGCATATTCAAGAGCAATTTCGGCCAACTCCGAGCCATCCAGGGGGACAAGCATCTTCTTATACATCTTAATTCCTCCGATTGTCACATTGTAGATATTTATAAATCAAAAAGTCATAAAATGATAGGGGTCAAAGTTAAAAAGTTATCACATTTTTGGTGAAACTAATGGAGCCTATGTGGTAGAATACTTAATGACTCCTTGCGGGAAGCCTGTTCATAGTACAAGCAAATCAGACATTCCCCTGTTTCAGGAGGTGAGACGATGATAGTACCAATCATCGGTGTTTTCACCAGCGCTCTTCAGGTGTTTGTGCTGTCAATCATGCTGGCGATGATTGTTCGCAACGTGAATCGCTCGGAAAATGTCATAGCGTCGGTAACAGATAGATTGATCAGGAATGGTCTTGGTATCTTGTTAATGGGTGTGACCATATTAATCTGGAGCGCTTTTCGTTTTGGCCATCCAGAGGGCGTCGCGATGTGGACGACGGGAGGCATTATTGCGATATTGGGCTTCAGTTGGATGTTGGAGGGAGTGGTGCAAAGGGTGCCGGTTCCAAATCGCCATGCAGCTATATGGCTGGTATGGCTGTCTTCAATTCTGGCGCTCTTCCTTGCTTTGTGCTACCTTGGGCTCTATCTGGCGATTGTTTATTAGTAAAGGAGGACAAGATGAGAATAGTCCTGTGGAGCGCACTTATCGTAGCACTATCGCT
>JBBIRL010000005.1:0-11627 GCA_037441825.1 Dehalococcoidia bacterium
TGGCTAATTGATGTCGAACAAGCAATGTTCGAGTCGGGATACCACGTATACATTGTTCCCGTAGCGTAATTATATATATATATCATGGCAAAGCCTGCGATGGATGCAGGCATGTCCCCCCGCCATTTCCATGTGTTTGGTGATGCCCACCCTTTTATATACATTGTTTCAGTTATCTGTGTTGGCGTTTGGGGCGGTGTTGCGGACGATGTCATCACCATATCGAATTTGACATCGCCTTTGTAGCCACTCTTGCCATAGATGTCGGCCAGTGTGTTGCCGGATGTAGACGTTGAAGTCGGAGTCTTAGTTGCAGTGGGAGTCTTTGTCGCAGTTGGTGTCTTCGTCGGAGTTGGAGTCTTCGTTGCAGTCGGAGTTTTGGTTGCCGTTGTTGTGGCACCTGTGGAGGTCTTGGTAGGCGTGGCTGTGGTACCGGTCCCTCCGCCTCCGCAACCAACTAGCGGGATGAGCAATGCCAGGGTTAACACCAGGGCCATAGATACAAGGACTATTCGGGACTTACGCATAGATTCTCTCCTTTCTGCTTATTTTTCTAGTGCAACTGACCTTGACATGCTAATTAAACTTCAGAAAGCGGAATAAGTCAAGCGCGCCCTTACAGCAGGCCCTCGACTGAGGTAATTCTGTGCCAGAAAGTTGATGGGCTGCGGTAAAGGCTTTACAATCTTAATGGCATCTCGATACTTGTTTTGCAGGGGGTTGATATTTGGATACACCGGCAGCAGACCTTGTGCTCTATAACGCCAATATTTTAACTATGAGCCTACGCAGGCCCAGAGCAGAGCTGGTAGCAGCTAGAGATGGCGAGATAGTCCGGGTCGGCACTAACGATGACCGGGACCTCTTCAAAGGGCGCAGCAAGTCAATCAACTGTGAGGGTAAAACGGTCATCCCCGGCTTCAACGATGCTCATATCCACGTCATGGCCTATGCCTCGAATCTGCTCAGCATCGATTGCAGTCCCGCCGCCGCAGTCTCTATTTCCGATATTCAGGAGAGGGTCAGGCAGCAGGCGGAGCGCACTCCGCGAGGAACATGGATAAAGGGCACAGGTTACAACGAGTTTTATCTGGCTGAGCATCGGCATCCCAATCGTCATGACCTCGACCGGGCAGCGCCATATCATCCCGTGAGGCTCACCCATCGCTCCCTGCACGCCTGCGTGCTCAATAGCCTCGGCCTTTCCCTCGCTGGCATCTCTATCGAGACGCCTGATCCACCGGGCGGGCTTATCGACCGCGAATTAGGGACAGGCGAGCCCAGCGGCCTCCTCTTCGGCATGAACTCTTATATTAACGAGCAAGTGATACCACCCCTGAGCGAGAAAGAAGTGAGGCGGGGCGTCAAGCTCGTAAATAAAAGCCTTCTCTCCTCGGGCATTACCTCGGTGCAGGATGCCACGGTGAGAAACGGCTTCAACCAGTGGCAGACATTTCTCAGCCTCAAGGAGCGGGGAGAGCTTGGGCCTCGGGTTTCTATGATGTTTGGGCTGCACGCGCTGGCTGACTTCGAAGAGCGGGGTTTTCACTACGGCTGTGGTGATGCCGCACTGAGGCTGGGCGCAGTTAAGTTTACGTTGGATGAAACGAGAGGACGACTCAATCCGTCTCAAGAGGAGTTGAATGAAGGTGTGCTGCGGGCGCACCGGGCCGGGTTTCAGGTCGCTATACACGCTGTCGAGGAGAGCACAGTGCAGGCGGCTGCCATCGCTTTGGAACACTGTCTGCGTCTCAATCCCAAGGCTGACCACCGACACCGACTGGAGCATTGTTCGGTATGCCCTCCGCTGCTGCTGCGGCGTTTGAAGGCTGTAAAAGCTCTGGTTGTTACTCAGCCGGGGTTTATTTACTACAGCGGGGAGAGGTACTTAAGCGATGTCCCTGACACTCAGCTTCCCTGGCTTTATGGAATAAGGTCTTTTCAGAAAAGCGGGCTTAGGCCGGCGGCAAGCTCTGATTGCCCGGTAGCGCCCTGTAACCCTCTAGTTGGGGTTTACGCGGCGGTTACTCGAAAGGCTGAGAGCGGGCAGACTCTTACTTCGGAAGAAGCTATCCCTTCGGAGGAGGCGCTGCGGATGTATACGCTCGCCGGAGCTTATGCCTCGTTCGAGGAACAACTGAAAGGAAGCATCGAAGTCGGGAAGATGGCTGATTTAGTGGTTTTGAGCACTGACCCAACCGCAGTTTCTCCAGAGGAGTTGAAAGAGATATATGTGGAGAAGACCATTATAGGCGGCGAGGTTGTTTGGGAACGGTAGCTTGAACTACAGGTAAGCGGAAAGCACCTGGCTGATGATTTGCAGAATGATAATAGCAACTATCGGCGTTATATCTACCATCCCTATCAAAGGGATGATTCTGCGCAGTGGCGCCAGAATCGGGTTGGTTATCTGACGGAAGACTTGATATAGGCTGATAACGAATCTGTTTCTGGGAGATACCATCACTATCCAGGATAGTATGGCGTTGATGAAGACAGCGAAGGTGAGCACCTGACAAAGCAGGTAGATTGCATAAATGAAAGTCTTCATTTGCTGCCCTGACCTCCCAGACGTTGCGCCTTCTCATAGGCAGCGATTACCGCTTGAGCCAGGATGGCACGGACTCCCCCTTCCTCCAGGCAAAGCAGTCCCTCTGCGGTGGTACCTCCCGGCGAGGTAACCATATTCTTCAGCTCTGCAGGGTGTTTCCCGGTTTCCCGGCTCATATAGGCAGAGCCGAGCACAGTTTGTGAGACCAGCTCCTCTGCCAGCTTGCGGGGCAGTCCGATGTGCACCGCTGCATCAGTGAGCGCCTCCATGATCAGAAAGATATAGGCGGGGCCGCTGCCGCTTATAGCTGTTGCCATATCGATATACTTCTCCTCGGAGACATATAGCTCCTTGCCCATGGCGCTGAGTATGATTTGCGCCATTTCTTTCTGAACCTGGCTTACGACGCTGGTGGCTGTCCATACGCTCATCCCCTGGCCAACCTGTGCCGGAGTGTTGGGCATCACCCTAATCACCGAATCATGCTGCAGGCCTTTACCGATGGTCTCGGTGCTCGCCCCGGCGACTATGGAGAGCACTAATTGCCCTTCTTTTAGCGTGCCTTTCAGGTTATTCATAACCTTGGCCAGGGCTTGAGGTTTAATCGATAGCACGACGGCATCGCAATCGCTGACAGCTTTGGCGATATCGGAGGTGCAGTTAACCTTGTACTTCTTCTCTATGACTGCAAGGCGTGCCTGGTCGATATCATAAGCATAGACCTTGGCCGGGCTTGTTGTCTTTTGCCTGAGAAGGGCGGCGATCATCGCCTCACCCATAACTCCGACCCCGATAAATGCGACCTTCATCGTTTTACTCCTGAATCTAGGGTATCTCGTTCGCCCTGATTCCTTCGGCAAGCTCAGGACAGGCTTTGTCGAAGGGCCGTTCATGGTTCGACAGGCTCACCACGAACGGCAACCTCAGCTTCTCTCACCGAAGATAGCTCGCCCGATCCTTACCAGTGTTGCACCCTCTTCGATGGCGACCTCGAAGTCATCGCTCATCCCCATGGAGAGGTGCTTCAGTCCCAGAGCATCCCTCAGTTGCCGCATCTGGCGGAAAACTGGTCTGACCCCCTCGGCATTATCAGCCCAGGGGGCGATGGTCATCAGCCCCTGGATCTTCAGATTGGGCAGCCTCCCGATTTGCCTCACCGCTTCCTCGACCTCAGACAACATGAAGCCACCTTTGCTTGCTTCGGCGGAGATATTAATCTGTATAAGAATAGGCAGCCTCTTCGGGCTGCAATCATTCAGTGTTTCCGCTAGCTTGAGCGAATCAACGCTATGGATTATATCAAAAATATCCGCTGCTGTCTTGGCTTTGTTGGTCTGGAGGTGGCCGACCATGTGCCAGGTGATGCCAGGTTTCAGTTTTTGGAACTGCTCAATCTTGGGTTTAGCCTCCCGGACCCTGCTCTCGCCGAAGTCCCTGATTCCTGCGTTGAACGCAGCCTCGATAGCGGAGACATCCACAGTCTTGGTCACCGCGACCAGCGTCACCTCCTCGGGCGAGCGCCCCGCCCGCTGGCAAGCCCCGGCGATGTGGTTTTGTAATTCATGGATGTTTTGTTCAATGGTCATATCTTAGCACACCCCGCACTTGTGGCATTCTGCAGGTGGGCAGGGTGGGGATTCTATGCTGTGACGTGCTTTGCCCAATTCCTTATTGAGGTAGTCTGGGGTGATGCCGGAGTCCAGCACGTTCCAGGGCAGCGGACCATTAAGCGGCAGCTCGCGATGTATGTAATGACTGGCGCTTAGATTGCATTCATCCAGCGCCCTGCGCCAGGCTGCGAGAGAGTTATTCTGCATTCTGGCCAATACCTCACCCAACTTAGCATCGCCTCGTGCAAGCACACCCTGAACCAGGCTCCAGCCTACGCTCTCAGCCCTGACCTCAATGCCGCTTTTGGCCAGGCTGTTCTTAATTCGGTTCATGCGCTTATTGAGCACATCCTCAGTCTCCATCGCCAGCCATTGAAACGGTGTGCCCGCCTTGGGCACGAAGGGCTCCACGGTAAGGGTGATGCGGGTTATCGTCCTTTCGATGCGTTCCTTCAGAGCAAGGGTCAGTTTGATTATCTCATCGATGTCGGCATCGGTCTCGGTGGGCAGGCCAATCATGAAGTAGAGCTTGACCTGTCTTATGCCCTGCTTGGCAATCTTATCAACTGCCTCGATGACGTCACTCTCCGTTACGCACTTGTTGATGATACTGCGCAATCTCTCCGAACCTGCTTCGGGAGCTATGGTGATGTTCTGGGCCCCGCTTTGGGCAAGCGCCTTGAGCAGCGCCTGGGAGAAGGGGCGGACCCTCAGTGAGCTAACGGAGATTTCGGCATCCATGCGGTGCAGCCGGTAGGCAAGTTCGCCTATCTCGGGATGGTCTGAAACTGCGGCTGCCAGCAGCCCTATTCGATTGGTACACTGCAAGCCCTGCTCAGCTTGAGCCAGCAGACTATCCAGTGGCCTGAGCCGGAAGGGGCGAAACTGAAATCCGGCAAGGCAGAAGCGGCAGCCCCAGCCGCAGCCCCGGGCGATCTCGATGAGGTACATGTTGCCAAGCTCGGTATCAGGGGTCAGGATTACCGAGGTCGTGGCTACCGAATCGAGGTCAGCCAGCCATTGCCGTCTGACGGGTATTCCCCTGTAGAGCGATGGCACGTAAACTCCGGGCAGCGAAGCCAGCTTTTTGAGCAGCTCATTCTTTTTTCCTTCGATGCCCTCTGTTAAGGCAGCTATGAAGCCCGGCAGGATAGGCTCTCCCTCTCCTATGGCAAAGCAGTCGAAAATCGTGGAGAGGGGCATGGGATTGGCGGTGATGCAAGGGCCTCCTGCGACCAGCAGGGGATGGCTTTCATTACGGTCAGCAGCAAATAGGGGGATGCCGCTGGCTCTGAGTATTTGCACTACATTGAAGTAGTCCAGCTCGTAGGATATGGAAAAGGCGAGGATATCGAAGTCGGGAAGGGGCCGCTGCGATTCCAGGCTGATGGGCGTTTCTATTTCAAGCCTTTTGGGTTCCCAGAAGACGCGCTCGCAGACTATGTTGTCGTAGCTGTTGAGGAGTCCGTAGATGGTCTGGAAGCCCAGGTTGGACATCCCCAGGTAGTAGGAATTGGGATAGATGAGGGCGATGTGTATCTTCCCGCCCCAGTCCTTGTAGATAGTGCCGCGCTCTCCTTCGAGCCTCTGCCTCGCCTCTTTGACTGCTTGCCATGTCATGAATAACTCACGTTGCTAGCACTTGGTATAGCCGCAAGCGGGACAGTTCAGGCAGCCCTCCTGATAAACCAGCAGGCTGGCGCACTCAGGACATTGCCCCGCCAGATTCCTGATGGCGGATACCACCGCTGCTTTGGGATTGCCTTTAGCCTCAGCTTTTATCCCGGGTTCAGCCCCGCTATTATTCTTGTGTCTTTCCAGCACGCCGGCAATGGCATCGGAGCAAGAGAGGGTAGCATGGCCCTTATCCCAGGCAATAGAGGGGCACCTGATACCCTTTAATTGCTTGATGATGGATTCCATGTCAACGCCTGACCTCAAAGCTGTGGAGAGCAGCCTGCCGATAGCCTCAAGCTGCGCCGAAGCACAGCCGCCCGTTTTACCCAGGGTGCAGAATACCTCGTACAACCTCCCCTGCTCGTCGGTATTCACCGTGACATAGAGGTTGCCGCATCCGGTAGCCACCTTCTCGGTGAATCCTCTGGTGATACTTGGTCGCTCCCTGGGGACGAGCTTGGCCTCCTCGGCTGATTTTGCTTTGTCCTCAGCTTTGGCTTTGCTGATGCTCAAGACCTGACTCTCGCGGCTCCTGTCCCTGTATATGGTTATGCCCTTGCAGCCCTCTTTGTAAGCCAGCATATAGACCCGGGCCACATCTTCTCTGGTAGCATCGTGAGGAAAGTTGACTGTCTTAGAGACGGCATTATCGGTATACTTCTGAAAGGACGCCTGCATCCTGACATGCCATTCAGGGGTGATGTCGTGGGCAGTGACGAACAGCTTCTTCATCTTTTCCGGAATGCCCTTTATCTCCCGCAGCCTTCCTTTTTGGGCTACCTCCTGCGTTAGCTCTTTGGAATAGAAACCTTCCCTCTGCGATACCTCTTCGAACAGGGGATTTACCTCCGTCAACTTTGTGCCTTCAAGTATGGTGCGAGTGTAGCTCAGGGCAAACAGCGGCTCGATGCCGCTGGAACAGCCGGCGATTATGCTCAGGGTGCCTGTAGGGGCAATGGTGGTCCTGGTGGCATTTCTCACTCTGGGGCCACCGGTCTTATCATAGATACTGCCTTCGAAGGCGGGAAACATACCTCTCTCCTCGGCCAGCTCCAGAGACGCCTCAGTGGCTTTGTCGCTGATGAACTTCATCAGTCGATCAGCGGTCTTAAGTGCTTCCTCGGAATCATAGGGTATCCCCAGCATGATGAGGAGGTCGGCGAACCCCATCACACCCAGGCCGATCTTCCTGGTGAGCCTGGTCATCTCCGCTATCTTGGGCAAAGGGAACTTGTTGACATCAATGACATTGTCCAGGAACCTGACAGTCATCTGCACCATTGTCTCTAACTTGACATAATCTATGCTGGTGACGTCATTTTCAGCAGTCACCATTTTGGACAGGTTGATCGATCCCAGGTTGCACGACTCGTAAGGAAGTAGAGGCTGCTCACCGCAGGGATTGGTGCTCTCGACCATCCCCAGTTTGGGTGTCGGGTTATCTCTATTGACCCGGTCGAGGAACACAATGCCCGGGTCTCCGTTTTTCCAGGCCATATCCACTATGCGGACGAACACCTCTTTGGCGTTTAGTTTGTCTACTATCTTCCTGGTGCGGGGATTTATCAGCTCGTAGTCGCCGCCGCTCTCCACAGCTTTCATGAACTTCTCGGTTATCGCCACGGAAATGTTGAAGTTGGTGAGGGAGGTGTTGTCCTCCTTGGCAGCGATGAACTTCAATATGTCGGGGTGGTCGACGTTCAGGATAGCCATGTTAGCGCCCCGGCGCTTGCCCCCCTGTTTGATGACATCGGTGGCAGCATCGAAGGCTTTCATGAACGATACCGGGCCGCTGGCCACGCCGCCGGTGGAGCCTACCAGGTCTCCTTCAGGGCGCAGTCGGGAGAAGGAGAAGCCGGTGCCGCCGCCGCTCTTGTGGATGAGTGCGGTGTACTTCAGGGTATCGAAGATGGAACTCATGGAGTCCTCAATGGGCAGCACGAAACATGCCGAAAGCTGTCCCAGCTCGCGTCCGGCGTTCATCAGGGTAGGCGAGTTGGGCAGAAATTCCATGTTCAGCATCGCCTGAAAGAACCCCTCTTCTCTTTCCCTGATATCGGCTTTAGGGTCATAAAGTAAATCCGCTGCGGCGATATGATGGGCCACGCGGCGAAACATATCCTCGGGGCTCTCAATTACCTGCCCTTTTTCATCCTTGATTAAGTACCTTCTCTCGAGGACAGCCCTGGCGTTTGTCGATATTATTGACTTTTCCTTCTTAGCTTCTGCGCTTACCGCCAGGGTTTTTCGAACTGCTTTAGCGGACTTTTTCTTCTCTTTTTCCAGTGGTGCGGGAACCTCTTCAGCTTTTTTCTGATCGAGTATGCTTCTCACCATAGATTGAATCTCCGTCTCTTGAACTGGCCTTCTCGTTATGGGAGCGAGATGCTCCATACCGGGCAAGGTAGGGACATGCTCCAGGCGGTCAATGACCTGATCGGTTAGCTGCTCGATTACCTCCCTGTCAGAGATGCCCATGGATTCAGCGTAGGTGAAGATAGTGCGAGCAATCTTGTTGCGCAAAAGTCGCTCTGTCTTACTGTTCTTTCCGTTATCGCTACTCATAGCTATTACCCCGTTTTTCTATATCGTCTTCGGGCAAGATTTACCGAGGATGTCTTGAGGAAACAGGCCTTTTCTTTCTACCTGGGACGCTGATTTCCTCTTTGGGTAGGAGAGGGAGCTGGCTGGCGATGTCTTTGGCGGCGATGAGGGTATCCACCTCACGTTTGAGGCTGGTAATGTCGGCGAAATCGCGGTACACGCTGGCGAAGCGAATATAAGCGATATGGTCCAGCTTCTTCAACTTCTCCATCACAATCTCTCCCACCACTGAGCTGGGTATCTCGGCCTTGCCCAGGCTATGAAGCTCGCTTTCGATTTCATCCACTAGCTTTTCCGTGGCTCCTGTAGGCAGCGGGCGTTTCTCACAAGCCTTTCGAATTCCAGTTGCCAGCTTCTCCCGGCTGAACTCCTCACGGCGCTGATCTTTTTTGATGATAACCAAGTTGCTGGTTTGTATCCTCTCGTATGTAGTGAACCTGAACCCGCAGCCGAGGCACTGGCGGCGGCGGCGGATGGTCTCGTACACATCGCGAGAGTCAGTTACCTTGGAATCTTCATAGCTGCAGTGAGGACACTTCATGACAAATAGCTCGCTTACTCAATATATTGTGGTGCGGACTCAAGGTAACACAACATCTAGATGTTGTCAAGGGGTTTTATGAGGTTTTCTTAGGGTACTTTTAGACTGCAAAAGGCTTGCTTAGCTTTGCTGACGCCGTATCGGTAACCAGCTAAAGAGCTTGCCGAAATCGCCCTTTTCCCATGATACCAGCAGTTGGCCTGCGATAAACAGCGAGCTGTAGGTGCTGGCGATGACGCCGACGATCAACGCCAGGACGAAGTCATGGATGGTAGACCCACCGAGGACGTACAGGGCAAAGAGAGTAAATAATACGGTCAAGCTGGTGTTTATCGACCTGGTTATGGTCTCGGTGATGCCCATATTCATCCTGGTGGCGAGGTCGAAGCGGCTTTCCACAACCTTGCTCTCTCGGAGTCGGTCGAACACCACGATGACATTGGTCACACCGAAGCCGACTATGGTCAGTATTGCGATAATGAACATAGAGTCAACTGCTATCCTGAAGATGGCGAAAACCGCCAGCATTATGAAGACGTCGTGCAGCACTGCCGCTATAGCACACATTCCATATTTGAAAGGACTGGGCAGTTTGCGGAAGGCCCAGGCCATGTACAGCAGAATCGCTACAGAAGCCGCTATTATAGCGTAGATATTATATCTAACGCGCTGCCCGGAGACCTCAGGAGAAATAGTGGCGAAATCCAGATAGTTCATGGGCCCGAACTTTTTCTGCAGAACTTGTTGTATTTGCGCCTGTTCCGTCGTAGATATGGTTTTTGTTCTCACAAGGTATAGGTCGAGGGTTGTCTGTTCGATGTTTACCCCTGTGTATCCTAGAGTTCCGAGTTCACTGCTCAAATCGCTTGGCGCTATCGTCTTCCCAAATATAAAGGCGAGTGTGGCATTCCCTGACGTGGTGTTCCCTGCCGTAGCATTCCCTGCTGTTATATTCCCCTCTGAACCGAATTCGGCTATCCTGACCGTCGTATTAAATTTTGTTTGGAGGCTGTTGACCAGTTGCTCTTTTTGGAGATCCTTTTCGCTTTGCACGGGGGACAGCGCTAGGCCTTGGGCCAAGAATGCATCCTGGGCGCTGCGCTGTATTATGGCGTCGGAGTGTCCCAGATCGGCTAAAGCAGTTCTGAGATTCCCTTCTTCAACATGATTCTTGAAGACTATAGTCATGGTGGTACCGCTGCTGAATTCCAGGCCTAGATTAAGCCCGGATACTATCAGTGCTACGATGCCGGCGACAATGAACAGCCCTGATAGCAGGAAGAACCATTTTCTTTTGCTTACGAAGTCTAACAACTATTCTTGCTCCTTGGGCTTTGATGTCGGCGCAGGCTTCGCCACCCCAAAAAGAGGGAGATTATCCGCTACGTTAGTCCCTACTAGAAGCCGTATGAAGGTTCTGGTGATTATTACGGCGCTGAACAGGCTGAGCGCCACGCCAACGCCGAGGGTGAGCGCAAATCCCATCATCCTGGGCTCCACTAACGCGCTTCCGACCCAGTAGAGGATAATGCAGGAGATAATAGCGGTGACATGGGTATCGCGCACAGCAGGCCAGGCACGGTTGAAGCCGGTTTCTACTGCCACGCCCAGGGTTCGTCCTGACCTCAGCTCCTCCTTCAACCTCTCGAAAATGAGCACATTAGCATCAACCGCCATGCCGATAGACAGGATGAAGCCAGCGATGCCAGGCAGTGTCAGCGTGACCGGTATCAGTTTGAACAGTGCCAGCATCAGTATGCCGTAGATAATTAGAGCCAAGCTGGCCAGCACACCGGGAAGGCGGTAATAAATCACCATGAATGCTATCACCAGGATAAGGCCTACCATCCCGGCAATAAGGCTCTTATGTATCGAATCGGCGCCCAGGGTAGGGTCTACGGTCGTGCGCTCAATGGGACCTATGAGAGGAACAGGCAAAGCACCTGCGTTGAGCTGGATAACAAGGGTCTTCGCGTCATTCAGCGGAATATTGTCAATAACCCCGCTGGCACCGATCTGGGCTTTGACTGTTGGGTTCGAGATTAGCTGATTGTCGAGGAAAATGCCCAGCGGCTTACCGATGAGACGCCCCGTGATCTCCGAGAATAATGTCGCCCCCTCGCTGTTGAAATTAAAGGCTACCTCGGGCGCGTTAGTATTCGGTGCGAAGATGACTTGGGCATTGTTTTTGAGATATTTGCCGGTCAGAGGGACCTCTTTGCCGCTGCTGTCAACTGCCGTGGCTGGTATCCATGTGGGATTGCCGCTGCTATCCAAAACGGGTTTTCCATTACTGTCGTAAACCATCTCTTTGAACTCAAGCTGTGCAGTTGTACCGATAAGGTTGATTGCTGCCTCGACATCCCTGACCCCGGGGAGTTGCACCACGATTTCATTAGAGCCCATCTTTTGAATAGTTGCCTCAGAAACGCCGTAGGCATCGACTCTCTTCGTGATGATGGCTATAGCACCCTGCATGGCCGATGCAGTGGACTCGTTGCCGATCTGGGATAGGTCGGCTTTGTAGACGAGGCGGGTGCCGCCGCTGAGGTCCAGGCCAAGCCTCATTCCCAGAGTGTTGTTACCGGGATTACTACCCTGTATACTGGGCGAATTTTTGACCAGCACTTCCGCAAGTCCCAAC
>JBBIRL010000005.1:11637-23961 GCA_037441825.1 Dehalococcoidia bacterium
AGGATGATAATAAGAGTAAGTATAATGAGGTTTCTGCGGTTCACTAATTACTCTCCAGATGCTTTCTTACAAAGTCGAGCGCTTCTTCAGCGGTATTTATCTCCCCTGCAGCCTGTGCTTCTCTCACCATCTCCAGCAGTTGGCCGATTTGAGGGCCCGGGCTCAGCCTTAGCTTATCGATTAAGATGTGCCCATCTATCAGCTTAGGTGGCATGACTGTGGCTTTTTCCTCGAACCATTTGGAGAGGATATATTGCGTTACCTCTACATGTTTGCGCCACTGGTCGAGGTCGAGCGTAGGCCCTCGAGCTGCCAGGTGATCTGCAAGACCGAGGAATAGGGTATCTATACCTACGTCTACAGTGTCTCTGAAATATTTATAAATCGCACGGCGTGAGGGCACATCTTCGGACAGCAGAAATCCGGGACGAAGGTGGTGCTCGATCATCAATTGCACCATCTTTATCTCACGGTTGCTGAACCTTAGCCGCTCCATGATTTGAACTGCCATCGACGCTCCCTCTTTGGCATGGCCCAAAAAGCGCATCCGCCCGCTTTGCTCTATTGTTTTAGCCGCAGGTTTACCGATATCGTGGAGCAGCGCCGCCAGCTTCAATAGAGCCCTTCTGGTTCGCCCTCCGGCGCTCCGCTGGTCGAAGTACCGGGCGATGTCTGATGACCAGGGCGCGAGGGAGATTACCTTGTCTTCCTTATTGTTAGCTTGCTCCCTGAGCAAACGTTCCACACAGGCAACTGTTTCCAGGGAGTGGTCGAATACGTCCCAGAAATGTTCCTTGGGCTGTGTTACACCTTTGGAACTGGTTAGCTCGGGCATCAGAGGAGCGAGCAGGCTCAGTCGGTCGAGATAGCAGAATGATTGATATGCTTTGTGAGTCTCAAGGATGTAGCCCAGTTCGTCACGCAGCCGCTCAGCGGCAACGGTGGTGATCAGTTTACTGTCTCGTTGTATCAGGGCTTCGGTAGCAGGGTCAATGGAGAAGTCGAGCGCAGCCGCAAGGCGAATGGCTCTAAGAAGGCGTGCCGGGTCTTGCCGGAAACTTGCATCGCTCACCGCGCGAACTATCCTTAGGCTCAAGTCGCGGCATCCGTCCAGAGGGTCGATAGTTTCGACTTGAGACCAGTCTTTAACTTCGGACAGCCTTACAGCGATGGAGTTTGCGGTGAAATCGCGGAGCCTGAGGTCTTTCTCGATGCTGCCTCGTATAGTGGCGAAGTCGAGATGCCACTGGTAGCCAGCCTGGGGAAAAACCACCCTGGCCACTTGGTTTACCTCATCCAGAGGCACCATCCTGGCGTCGAAGGCCTTAGCTACCTCGGAGGCGGTTTCTATAGCGTCGCCGTCCACGGCAAGGTCGATGTCGCTATTGGTTCGCCCCATTAGCCCATCGCGGACAAAACCGCCGACAACATAACAATCGATGTTGCGCTGCTGAAGGAACTCTCCCAGCTTTTCCAGGAGTGAAGCTGCCTCCTTGGGGACGTAAATCTTCAGCCTCTCTTTAGTAAGATTAGTCATTAGGTATTTCTTCTAGATACTACCTGCCTCTTCCTCATCCTCTGCCTCGGTTTTTTCCAGCTTATCCATGCTCTCCAGGTGGTCAACGAACACTACACCATTGATGTGGTCTACCTCGTGCTGTAGCGCCTGGGCCATAAGTCCCTCTCCCTTGATACGAATCGGCTTGCCCTCACGATCGCGTGCTTTCACTGTGACCGAGGTGAAACGCTTAACCTCGCCTCTGTAACCGGGCAGGCTGAGGCAGCCTTCTGTCATCGCTTCACTTTCCTCCGAGGTTTTCACTATCTCGGGGTTGATGAGCGTGATCACATCTTCTTCATCAGGCATTTGAATTACAACTACCTGAAGCGGGACTCCGACCTGGGGTGCAGCCAGTCCCACTCCTTCAACGTCGTGCATAGTATCGATCATATCATCGACGAGCTTTTGAACGGAGCCGTCTATTTTACTCACCTTTTTCGCCTTCCGGTGAAGCACGGGGTTATCCATTTTGATTACGGGCATAATCGCCATGTATGAACCCTGACTCTCAAGATTATATGGCAAATTTTTTACAATTAGGGAGATTATAGTCCAACCAGGACGGGTTGTAAAGCCTAAATCAGGCTTACGGGGTCGATATCTATGGACCATCCTTGAGGTAAAGTCAGCTTGTAAAGGAGGGGTAGAGGGTCAGGGCTGCGGATGATTATCTGGTAGCGGAATCTGCCTCTCACCCGCTGGGTAAAGGCGGGGGAGGGCCCAATCAGAGTAGTATTGGGGAGTCCCTGAGAATCTCTCTCCTGCTCGAGAAGCCGGTATATCCTCTCCACCTCTTTTTGGCAGCGAGCGGCGTTGGTATGGATATAGAGGAGACGCACCAATCGGCTGAATGGGGGGTTGCCTTGCTGGTGGCGGAAAGCGATTTCCTGCTCGTAGAATTTGGCATAGTCGTGCTTCGCCGCAGCGGCTATGGCGTAATGCTCCGGCGTATAGCTCTGGACGATGACCTTGCCTCCCATCTTTCCTCTTCCTGCTCTGCCGGCTACCTGTGCCAGGATTTGGAAGGTGCGCTCGTTGGAGTGGAAATCGGGCAGGTGAAGCCCGATATCGGCATTGATTACCCCCACCAGGGTTACCAGAGGCATATCGAGCCCCTTGGCTATCATCTGTGTCCCGATGAGTATATCTGCTTCATGTGCCAGAAACCGGTTCATTATCTTTTCGTGCGCGTTTTTCCCCTGGGTGACATCGCGGTCCCAGCGCAATATCCGTGCCTCGGGGAATGTTTTAGCAACATCCTCTTCCACCTTCTGAGTGCCGATGCCCAGAAATTTGATCCGCCTGCTTTGACAGTTAGGACATATCTCCGGAGGTTTAGTCCTGTAATTACAATGGTGGCAGACCAACTCGTCCTCTGCAGCGTGATAGGTCAGCGCCACGTCGCAGCGTTTGCATCGCATTACGAAGCCGCAGTCACGGCACTGGACGAAGGTTGCTGTCCCTCTGCGGTTGAGGAACAGTATGACCTGCTCTCGCATATTCAAGGCATCGGCAATGGCTTTGGCCAAAGAGCGGCTGAAGATGCTTCTGTTGCCCTCCTTCAGTTCACGGCGCAGGTCTACGACCTCGACCTTTGGCAATGGCGATGGTTCTCCTGAGCTTATCCTCTCGGGAAGCTCGAGCAGGTGAAACTCGCCTCTTTGTGCCCGGTAGTAGCTGGTGACATCAGGGGTGGCGCTTCCCAGGATTACCACCGAGTTAGTCAACTCCGCCAGCTTGATAGCCACATCTCTCGCGTGGTAACGGGGCTGCTGCTCCTCTTGCTTATAAGTCCATTCGTGCTCTTCATCTATAATAATGAGACCCAGGTCGGGTTGTGGCGCAAAAAGCGCGCCCCTTGAGCCGATGACTACATCGAATTCGCCATTCTTGATGCGTTGCCATTCATCGAATTGCTCCCCCGGGGATAGCTTGCTGTGAAGCACAGCCACTCTGTTGGGGAAGCGAGAGGCGAAGCGGTTGATGGTCTGCGGGGTAAGTGCGATCTCAGGGACAAGGACTATAGCCTTTTTGCCCAGTGAGATAGCTTGAGCCAGTGCTCTCAGGTATATCTCAGTCTTGCCGCTGCCGGTGACGCCATGGAGGAGGAACATCTTGGCAGTGGACTTCTCCATCTCAGATTTTATCTTAAGCCACGAATCCTCCTGTGCCCGGGTCAGGGCGAGAGGGGTTGTTGTGGTGAAGGTATGATAAGCCAGGGGGTCTCGTTGCACTCGGACTTCTTCGATGGCGATTAAACCCTGGCGGCTCAAGGTCTTCAACACGGTAGATGTGAAATTTAGACTCTTTCTTGCTTGGGGAAGCGGTATGGGGTCAGACTCAGCAGCCAGAAGACTGAGGAGCTTCGCCTGCTGAGTAGCCCTCTTTTGTTCGAGAGCAGTGATTAGTTCGTTAACCTTATCGGCAGTGACCGTAAGTTTTAAGTACGACACCAGGCGGGGTCTTACCTTTACCCTCTCCAGTTCATGGGCTCTGACAACGAGACCCTTACGCAAAAGCTGCTCTACAATGGTGTCGACTTTGTCTTTCCTCAATAGCTTCTTGAGCTTCCTTAATTCAAGCTTGCCTTCCTTGCGAAGGATGGTCAGCAGCTTCTGTTGTGGCTCTGTCAGGGATGATACTGCAAGCTCCGAAGGGTGGAGGGCAGGCTGAATGAAGGTGAGCACCCTGCGCTCAAACCCGGGTGGCAGCATCAGGGCTGCTGCATCGAAATAGGAGGATAGATAATGCTCAGCTATCCATTGTGCAAGCTTGACCTGGTGGGGAAGAAGTATAGGTTGAGGGTCGATAGCCTCAGCTATCTCTTTGGTCTGTTCCACCTGAGCCTGTTCGCTCAGTGCCAGGATAATGCCCTGGACTAGCCGAGGCCCAAAAGGTACCCAGACCGCATGCCCCACGCTTAAGGAGATATTTGGCGGTATAGAGTAGCTGAAGCTTCTCGGTTGCGCCAGAGGGAAATTGACAGCGACCTCAGCGTAGTTCATCCCTTGATTTCGACTTTACCTTTTGCCGGGCCATCTTACCGCTGAGTTGGCGCAAATAGTAGAGCTTTGCCCGGCGAACTTTGCCGAACCGCAATACTTCGACCTTCTCCAGACGGGGCGAATTGAAGGGGAAAGTACGTTCTACACCCACGCCATGGAATACCTTCCTCAGGGTGAAGTTGGCTCCTGCACCGCTCCTGCGTACTCGAATCGCCACGCCTTCAAAAGTCTGGCTCCGTTCTTGGTCTCCCTCTATGATCTTCATCTTCACTTTAACGGTATCGCCGGGATTGATCTTGGGGATACTCTCATTTACTTTGGTCTCAACAACGGTCTTGATGTCCATACCACTCTCCTGAATCTAGCCTTGGCTCAAGGCGTGCTCTAATCAAAGCGGGTAACCGCTTTATTTGCTACCAGTTTTCTCTCTTCGGCGGAGAGATTCGCTTTTTCGAAAAGGTCAGGACGTCTCAGGAATGTGCGCAGAATCGACTGCTCCCTGCGCCATCTGGCAATCTGCGCATGGTTGCCTGAAAGCAGCACCTGGGGCACCTCCCACCCCCGATATACCGGAGGACGAGTATATTGGGGATATTCCAGGAGCCCTGTTGTGTGAGAATCATCTTCAGCCGATTCGTCCGAACCCAGAACGCCGGGGAGATGCCTGACTACGGCATCGATAATCACCATCGCTGCCAGCTCGCCGCCCGTCAAAACATAGTCCCCGATGCTGATTTCATCGGTGGCGAGGTGTTCTCTGACCCTCTCATCGATTCCCTCGTAATGGCCACAGAGGATAATCAGTCGGTCAAACTGCGCCAGCTCGGCGGCGATCTTCTGGTTAAAGACCCTTCCCTGAGGAGTAAGCAAGATGACCGGAGCAGAAGAATCGCCATCCTGGGCTTTTATTGCCTCTACAGCCTCAAATATAGGTTCCGTCTTCATCACCATCCCCGCGCCACCGCCGAAGGGATAATCATCGACCATCTTATGTTTGCCCAGTCCCCAGTCACGCAGATTGTGGATCACGATGCTCACGATGTTATTGTCCATCGCTCTTTTGATGATGCTCTCGTTGAAGGGCCCCGTGAACATGTTGGGGAACAGGGTCAGGATATCTATGCGCATTTCTCTTTCCCCCTCATCTTCCCCTCAACCACCTTCTGGGTCTCGGCGCATTCCGATGCTTCACCCCTCAGTGTCTCCATAGCATGAGGCAGGGCTGGCATTATTACCTCCAGACATTCTCGCACTGCTTTGGGACTGCCGGGCAGGTTGATGATAAGTGTCTTCTTGCGGATGCCAGCTACCGCCCGGCTCAGCATAGCGTGGGGAGTTTTCTTAAGGCTCTCCGCTCTCATTACCTCGGCAAAGCCCGGGGCAACCCTGTCTACTACATTGAGCGTGGCCTCGGGCGTTACATCGCGTGGAGCTAAGCCAGTACCTCCTGTGGTGATGACCATATCCACCTTGCCGCTGTCAGCCCACCCCATCAGCTTCTTGGCGATGATGTCCCTTTCATCGGGGACGATGGCGTAGTCTATAACACGAGCGTCCATTTGAGATACCATCTCTCTAATGGCCTCGCCGCTCTTGTCCTCGCGTTTCCCTTGTGAACCTTTGTCACTGACGGTCAATATGCTTACTGTGAACATCGTACGGATTCCTGAATTGATAACCTATCTATCATATCATACCCGAGCCACCTTGCAAATAGCGGCTCGGGGGAGCTTGTTCCCCAGCGTTCCCAACCCTATTTAGAGTAGCAGATGCAAATTTTTTGTGTTATCATTAGACAGGATTGAAGCAATGGTGCCCAAGTATAATCCCCAAGAGATCGAAAAGAAGTGGCAATTAAGGTGGGAAGCCGACCATATTTACGAGGCGCATGAGACATCTGAGCGCCCCAAGTGGTACGCGCTGACCATGTTCCCCTATACCTCAGGAGACCTTCACATCGGCCACTGGTATGCAATGGCTCCCTCGGATGTCCACGCTCGTTTCAAGCGGATGAAAGGTTATAACGTTATCCATCCCATAGGTTTCGATGCCTTCGGGCTTCCGGCGGAGAACGCTGCTATCAAACACGGTATCCACCCTCATACCTGGACTATGCGTAACATCGAGAACATGCGCCGCCAGTTGAGGACCATTGGCGCAATGTACGATTGGAGCAGGGAGGTGATTACCTGCCTCCCCGAATATTACAAATGGACGCAATGGTTCTTCCTTAAGCTCTATGAGGCTGGTCTGGCTTATCGAGCCAAAGCGCCGGCCAATTGGTGCCCGCAGTGTAAGACTGTGCTGGCTAATGAGCAGGTTGTGGGCGAGGGTGTCTGCGAGCGCTGTGGCACACCGGTGATACGGAAGGACCTCGAGCAGTGGTTCTTCAAGATAACTAAATACGCCGATGAGCTTCTTGAATTCCAGGGGATTGAGTGGCCGGAGCGGGTGAAGCTGATGCAGCGCAACTGGATCGGCAAAAGTGTCGGCGTGGAGATATCGTTCGGAATCGAGGGGAAGGGGGTAAAGGAAAAGGAAATCAGGGTGTTCACCACACGTCCTGACACCATCTTCGGAGTCACTTTCATGGTTCTTGCTCCCGAGCACCCCCTGGTTGCTAAGCTCGCTGCCAGTGAATGTAAGGAAGAGGTTAGAGACTATATTGAATGGGCCAGGGGCCAGACGGAGATCGAAAGGCTGTCCACAGAGAAGGAGAAGACGGGCGTCTTCATCGGTGCCTATGCTATCAACAAGCTCAACGGAGAAAAAGTGCCTATCTGGATTGCCGATTATGTGCTCCTGAGCTACGGCACGGGGGCGGTGATGGGTGTCCCTGCCCACGACCAGCGCGACTTCGAATTCGCTCAGGATTTCGGCCTGCCCATAAAGGTGGTTATCTCCCCTCCGGGATGGTCAGGGCGAGACTTGAAAGAGGCATATGTTGAGACGGGCAACATGGTGAACTCCGCACAGTTCAATGGTATGCCCAGCGAACGGGGGAAAGAGGCCATCTCGGATTTCATGGAAGCCAAAGGTTACGGCAGGCGCACCACAAGCTACCGCCTTCGTGACTGGCTCATCTCCCGCCAGAGGTATTGGGGGGCGCCTATCCCCATCATCTATTGCTCGAAGTGCGGCACTGTCCCTGTGCCTGAGAAAGACCTGCCGGTGCTGCTGCCCGAGGATGCTGAGTTCAAGCCCACCGGGGAATCACCGCTCAAATATTGTGAATCGTTTGTAAATACTACCTGTCCCAAGTGTGGCGGCCACGCTCAACGCGAGACTGATACTATGGACACCTTCATGTGCTCCAACTGGTACTTTTTGCGTTACACCAGCCCTGGGTACGATAAAGGCCCCTTCGACGACAAAAAGCTCGCTTACTGGATGCCTGTAGACCAGTACACAGGTGGAGCGGAACATGCCACCATGCATCTGTTCTACGCCCGTTTCTTCACCAAGGCAATTCGAGACCTGGGCCTGGTGAAATTCGATGAGCCGTTCACTCGCCTGTTCAATCAGGGGACTGTCGTTTTGGGTGGGGCCAAGATGAGCAAGTCGCGCGGCAATGTGGTTACCCCTGACGAGTATGTGGCAAGGATGGGATCAGACACGGTTCGTGCCTATCTCATGTTCGTTGGTCCCTGGGACCAGGGTGGCGGTTGGGATGACAGCGGCATCAGCGGGTTATGGCGCTGGCTCAACCGTGTCTGGAATCTGGTTCTGGAGGAGCAGAAAGGCGAGTGTTTGCCGTTAATCGACCAAGCAACGGAGAATGAGCTGCGCCATCGGACTCACAAAACGATAAAAAAGGTTAGCGAAGACCTGGAGAAGTTCCGTTTCAATACCATGATTGCTGCTCTTATGGAGTTTACTAACTATTTGGCTAAGGTTAAGGATGAGCATTCGGTTGCCCACAGTGCCTGGGGGGAAACACTAGATACGTTGCTGCTTCTTCTTGCCCCCTCGGTGCCTCATCTGGCGGAGGAGCTATGGGAACGGACCGGTCACTCCTATAGTATCCACAATCAATCGTTCCCCTCCTGGGATGAGAAACTGGTGGTCGAGGAGCAGTTCACGCTGGTAATTCAAGTCAATGGCAAGCTGCGCGACCGCGTGGACGTCCCGGTTTCTATCGCAGAGGCTGAAGCTCGCGAACTTGCGCTTAGCCGGGAGCGGGTTAAGGCTCACACTGGCAGTAAGGACGTAATGGATATTATTTATGTGCCGGGTCGATTGGTGAACATAGTTGTGAAATAAGTAGAGCGTATCACCGCTTATAAAAATGCAATAAATTTTCGGAGATAGCGCTTATGATGAAAGAGATTCGTGTTCATGCACGGGCAGGGCAGGGAGCGATCACTACCGCCACTATCCTGGCTAATGCAGCCTTCGAGGATGGTAAGTACGCCCTATCTTTTCCTACCTTCGGAGCGGCGAGAATGGGAGCGCCCATGAATGCCTTTGTCCGCATAGGTAACGCCCCAATCCGTGTGCGCAGCCAGATTTACAAACCGGACTACGTGCTGGTGCAGGACCCCACGCTGATGAAGGGATACGATGTGGTCGCCGGGCTGAAACCCGATGGGCTTGCTGTCATCAATACCGGCAAGGAACCTTCAGAACTGGGGCTCAAGACCGAGGCCAGGGTTGTGACAATAAATGCAGCGAGGATTGCCAAGCAGATCATGGGACGTGCCGACCGAGTGAATACTGCTCTTATTGGTGCCTTAATCGCGGTCACAGGTGAGCTGAGCCTGGAATCGCTCCAGAGGGCGATTAACTCTCGTTTCTCGGGGAAGGCAGCGGAGGGCAACTGGAAGGCGCTTATCGAGGCTTACAATGAGGTCAAGAACAGGGGGAATGGCGCATGAAGATTACACTGGGAGCTGTAACGCGTCCGGGTGGAAGCCGTGTCAATAAGACAGGGGCCTGGCGCACGGCGGGTAAGCCGCATTTCCTGCAAAAGAACTGCATAGGCTGCGACGTGTGCGCTTTAAGCTGTCCGGAAGGATGTATTTTCGGCACCGGACAGAAAACCTATTATGCTAACGAAGACTTCTGCAAAGGCTGCGGCATCTGCGCTAATGTTTGCCCGGTCCACGATATAGAAATGATACCCGAGGAGGCGGAAGATGCTTAAAGGGAGAATGATACAGGGTTGCCGTGCCATAGCCGAGGCGGTGACGCTATGCCGTCCCGTGGTAATCTCGGCCTACCCTATAACTCCACAGACACTTATCGTGGAGGAACTGGCCTCAATGGTAGCTGAGGGCGAGCTGAAGGCAGAGTTCATTAATGTTGAAGGAGAGCATTCAGCGGCCTCTTTAGTTCTGGGATCCAGTGCCACTGGCGTTAGAGTTTTCACTGCGACCTCCTCACAGGGGCTTCTGTACATGGGCGAGGTGGTCTTCAATATCGCCGGCATGCGGCTTCCGGTAGTTATGGTAAATGCCAACCGCTCAGTATCGGCGCCGCTGAATATCTGGAATGACCAGCAGGACTCGATGAGCATGAGAGATAGTGGCTGGCTTCAACTATACGCTGAGAACAATCAGGAAGCTTGTGACCTTATCATGCAGGCTTATCGAATCGCTGAAGACCACAGGGTGATGTTGCCGGTGATGGTTTGTGTGGATGGTTTCGTGTTGCCCCATGCCTTCGAGGTGGTAGACCTCCCCAGTCAGAAAGATGCAGATGCCTTCTTGCCTCCTTACCAGCCTTTGTACAAACTTGACCCCGACAATCCGTATACCATGGGCGCTTTTGCCGAGCCGGACAAGTATATGGAAACCCGGTACATGATTGAGCGTACTATGGAGGCATCTATTCCCATAATCGAGGAGATAGCCAGCGAGTTCAAGCGCGCCTTTGGCCGTCCCTCAGGTGGCCTCTTTGAGAAATACCGCGTTGATGATGCTTCCACGATGGTGGTGGCTTTGGGTTCGATGGCGGGTACCATCAAGGATGTAGTGGATGAGCTACGAAATAAGGGGGAGAGGGTTGGGGTGCTTCGGCTCATAACCTATCGTCCCTTTCCCAAAGAGGCCCTGTATGAGGCGTTGAAAGGCGCTCAAAATATCGTCGTTATGGAAAAGGCGCTCTCTCTGGGTGGCAGTTCCCCGGTCGCTACCGAGCTAAGGTCTGTTTTCCATGGTCGCCCAGCTTCTCCCAGGATCAGCGGGTTCGTCATTGGCCTGGGTGGCAGGGATGTTACTGTGGACGATGTGAAGGCCACAATAGCTAAAGCCCAGCAGCAGCTTACAGATATGGGATTCATCGGTTTAAGGACGGACCTGGAACTGGAGGGAATAAATGCCTGAGTTAGTTAAAGAGAGAGATAAATACGCTGACCATCTATTATGTTCGGGGCATACTGCTTGTCCCGGTTGCGGTCAATCATTAGCAGCTCGCCTGGTGGTGAGAGCAGCCGGACGTAATGTGATAATAGTTAACTCCACCGGGTGTCTGGAGATATTCACCTCCAAGTATCCCGAATCTGCCTGGGAGGTGCCCTGGCTCCACTCTCTGTTCCAGAACACTGCGGCGGTGGCTTCGGGAGTGGAGGCTGCTTTAAGTGCCCTGGGACGACTGGAGAAAGTGAGGGTGATCGCCCAGGGAGGCGATGGTTCCACTTTCGACATCGGGTTTGGCGCTATCTCGGGCATGTTTGAGCGTGGCCATGACATATTATATGTCTGCTATGATAATGAAGCTTATATGAACACCGGCATCCAGCGCAGCGGTTCGACCCCTACCTACGCTCGTACTACTACCAGCCCTCCGGGCAAGGTCTCTCTGGGCAACCTCAGGCCGAAAAAGGACTTGCCACAGATCGCTGCCGCTCACGGGATACCCTATGTGGCTGTTGCCTCCGTGGGCTACCCGATGGACCTGGACAGAAAAGTGAGGAAGGCGCTCTCGATACGAGGACCCAAGTATGTGCAGATACATGTCCCCTGTCCTCTGGGTTGGGGAACTGACCCCTCGCGAACTATCGATTACGCCAGGCTAGCAGTGAATACCGGCCTTTACCCCTTATATGAGGTGGAAGACGGCGTGACAAAAGCTCTGAGAATCCCCAGGAGGGCTCCGGTAGAGGAATACTTGAAGGGGCAGGTCAGGTTCAGGCATCTTTTTGAAGGAGCGGGCAGAAAAGAGGAGATCGCGGAGATCCAGAAAGTCGCTGACCGGAATATCGAGAGATATGGGCTGATAGCTGAATAAGTGTTCGAGATTGATTTTATAGGGTCTTATCTTGGCAGGGGCGTTCGATTGAACGCCCCTGCTGGTTGGAGCAGATGCTCCAACCTACCCCAAAACGTAGGGGCAGACCCACGCATCTGCCCGATTAGGGGCTGACAGGGGGAGTGCAGAGGGTATTCTCCCCTCTGCTGGTCCTTCCGTGGAAGGATGGGGGTATCCCCCAGCTTTTAAAGTCCCCCAAGATTGGGGGATTAGGGGGTTGATTTACGGAGAATGAGTGTAGAAGTCTTCAGACTAATTGACACCCACGCTCACCTTGATGAGATAGAAGACCTCGATAGAGCTATCGAGGAAGCGAAGCAGGTGGGCATTGTCGCCGTGATCGCTGTGGGCCAGGACTACGAGTCCAATATCAAGATAATGGAAATATCCGAGAAGCATAAGCATTTTGTCTACCCCGCGCTGGGCTTACATCCCTGGAGCCTGGGCAAAACAGATGCTAAGAAAATGAGCCTCACTTTACGACAGATTGAGGATAATATCGAAAAG
>JBBIRL010000006.1:0-11455 GCA_037441825.1 Dehalococcoidia bacterium
GCCTCCGGCCTATGCAGAGCTGATAAAGGGGATGGTAAGGCTGGGCGTAACCGACGAGGAACCTGTCGAAGTACAGAGACATGACGTTATCCCTCTGGAATTTGCGGTTGCCTTCATACTCTCCAGGCGGAAGAAGCTGATGCAAGAAGCCGGCCTCGCCGGACCCATGGGCTGTCTCAAGATAGTGGTGGAAGGTTCCAAGGACGGCAAAAAGAGCACCTATATCTTCTCTATGTCCTCCAAGAGACAGGGCATGGGCGAAGGCACAGGCATTCCCGCAGCACTGGGGGCGATGCTCATGGGAACAGGCAGGATAAAAGAGAAAGGCGTCCTGCCGCCCGAAGCATGCATCGAGCCGATGGAAGTGCTGGAGCTGGCGCGCACCAAGATCAGCGCCGGCGGAGGCAAAGGCTTTCCCATCGTCATCGAATATATTGACAGCTCCGGCAAATCGAAGACCATAGACCTTTTCAAATAGCAGCCCATCGCCTGGGGAAATATAGGCCTGATTGCCAGATTAACTTGCCCCCTGGTTATCATACTGCTGTATGTGGTCAGCGAGAGGGATAATGATGGGGGAAGACATTTCGGGAGATGGCTCTGACTGCGTCTGGACTCCCCACGCAGATACAAGTTAGATGACTCAGGAGCGTGATGAATGTCCTCTTTGCTAGCATGTAACACTAAGCCCAAGACAGCGGCTAGCTCTGACCCCTCCCTTATCTCCTCTTGGGTTCACCCCAAGTGCTGGAGCCTGAAGCCTCCGGTATGCCGGCAGACAGCCATTCAATGCTGAACCTTTGCCTCATTTGAGTTAGCCTTGCACTGATATCGCTGCTAAGATTGCTCATAACAACGAATCCAATATGGGGATTCTGCTCAAACAAATCCAGCAACGCCGAGCCACTGATGCGGATTTCATCGCCAGCTTCTACACATTCGGCGGAGGCAGTATAGGTATATGGGGCTACCAAGGCAGACCATCCAAAGGCTTCTCCCGCCTCTGCCCGGTGAACCACGACATGCTTATTCCACGGCTCACGAACCCACATTAAGATATCGACCTTGCCACTACGGCAAAGTCGCAGATTCCCCGCCCTTTTCCCCTCCGAGAAAACCGTCTCACCTTGACTTATGGCGCGCTCGCTGCAAAGCTCCGCTATTTTGGCCAACTCACTATCGTCTAGACCTTTGAAGAGTTGAAACCCCTTCAGAACTACTGCGCTGACCATTTCCGTAAACCTCCTATTCTCTAGACTCTTGCTGGAAACTGAGTGATGCTCGTCTCCCTGCCAAATTTTCTAAATGGAGGCTGCTGTAACTATAACATCCTGAGCATTAAATCGATACTTATAGATTGAACTGTATCTAGTCAGCGAAAATGGGTGGGTACTCATCGCTCAGGCTTTCGACCGCCATATTATAACCCGTAGGGGCCTTTTCTGCAATATTTTGTCCCCCCGGCGGCTAGTGAGTCCAAAGTGCCATCAGGTAATACGGAGTGCTTATTTCTGGTTATACGGTTTCACCGCAAAGATCGATCCTTTTAACATCAACACGTACCTTCTCGTACATGTAGAATTTGTCCGCATCTTACATTCGCTGTTGCATCATTATTGACCTATGGACTTGCTGTGTTATTATACGTATCGTAAAGGGATATCCCAATACAACACAATCTGTAATTAAACGCACTGTAAACCCCGTCGGTAGCCCTGAAGAAATCAAGAAAGGGAAGGGAGGTTAGGACAATGGCTACAATAAGCGGTGCAGAAGCTCTGGTGCGTTGTCTCATCGAGGAACGGGTACGCTACGTGTTCGGTGTCCCCGGCGACCAATGTAATCCTATCACCGATGCTATCTATCGCCTGGGGCGAAAAAAAGGACTGAGGTTCATCACAGCACGCCACGAACAGGCGGCAGCCCACATGGCAGACGCCTGGGCCAGGGTGACCGGCGAGCCCGGGGTGTGTCTGGGCACAGTCGGCCCTGGAGTAGCCGACCTGGTACCCGGTGTATATGCAGCCTGGGCTGACTCTATCCCCCTGGTCGTGCTGGGGGCTCAGAACCAGACCTGGCGCTGCTACCCTGAGCACGGCTCCATGCAGGCTCTCGACCAGGTGCCTTTGATGGCGCCTATTACCAAGTGGCGAGCCTTGGTAAATGATGTGAGGCGGATGCCGCATCTGGCACAACTGGCGATTCGCACAGCCGTCTCGGGACGTCCCGGCCCTGTTTATCTCGACCTGCCCTCCGATGTTCTCTGCGACAAGCTGGATACCGACGCATCTCCTGTGCTGCCGCCGGAGCGCTACAGAGCGACCGTACCTCCGGTGGCCGACGAGCGCCTCATTCAAAAGGCAGCCGAGATGTTAGCCAGGGCGGATTTCCCGCTTATTCACCCGGGCGGCGGGGTGCTGCGTTCGGGTGCCTGGCAAGCGCTCAAAGACCTGGCGGAGTATCTCTCCGCCCCCGTTACCTCCAGTCTTTCAGCACGTGGCGTTATCCCTGAAGACCACCCATTGTGCCTGATTCCCTCAGGACTCGGTGCGATAACAGCGCAGACTACGGCGGATGTAGTGCTCCTGGTAGGCAGCCGCCTCGGCGATATAGATTTCTGGGGGCGCCCGCCGTTCTGGGGAGAGGTAGACAAACAGCGCTTCATCCAAATCGACATAGAGCCTCAGAACATTGGCCTCAACCGTCCTGTGGACCTGGCCCTGGTAGGAGACGCCAAGGCAACCCTGCATGCCTTGCTGAAGGCAGTAAAGAAGCAGACCAAACCCAGGAAGGAAACACCACAGCTTAAGGAAGCCAGGCAGGCACAGAAAATCTGGTTGGACGGCTGGAAAGAAGGTGCTTATTCTAACAATGTGCCTATCCATCCCCTTCGCCTCATGCGCGAGGTGCGCGACTTTTTCCCGCGGGAGGCTATCTGCGCGGTGGACGGCGGCAACACGGCGGTCTGGGCCTTCTACCAGAACCGCATATATGAGCCGCGTTCCTTCCTCTGGCCTGCCGATTCGGGGCATCTGGGCACTGGCCTGCCCTACGCCATAGGTGCCAAGCTTGCCAGACCTAAGACCCCTGTTTACTGCATCACCGGCGACGGTTCCTTCGGCTTCAACGCCATGGAGATGGAGACGGCGGCGCGTGAGAAGCTGCCTATTATTGTCATCATTGCCAACGATAAGGCCTGGGGCATGATCAAAGGCGGACAGAAGCTGGTTTACGGGGAGCGCTACTGCGGCGTGGACTTGAGCGATGCCCGCTATGACAAACTGGCTGAATCCCTGGGCTGCTATGGCGAGCGAGTTACCAAACCCACCCAGATCAAACTTGCGCTGAAGCGAGCGGTGAACTCCGGGCTTCCGGCAGTACTGGATGTGGTTGTCGATGCCGAAGTGCACATTGTACCGCCCGATCTGGTCGTACTTGACAGCGTCTGGATGGAGGGCTGCGACGCCGCAGGCAGCATCTGCGTCTGGGAATGAAGCAGCGATGAAAGCCCTACAATTCTCCGTTACAGTTCCCCAGTTCGTCGCCTTGAGTGTGCTGGGCAGGGTGAGCAGGCGACTTTACTACCAGGGCCCTCTAGCCACGATACGGCTTGTCGATGTCCCCGAGCCAGCCTTGCCTTCACCTGACTGGGTGAAAATCAAGACGCTTATGTGCGGCCTGTGCGGAAGCGACGTCAGCCTCATCTTTCTGAAGGACTCGCCGGCAGCTTCACCTTTCACCTCGTTCCCCTGCACTATCGGGCATGAGTTCTGCGGCCAGGTAGTGGAAGCAGGGGAAAATGTCGAGGGAATAAAATCGGGCGAGCTAGTCACCGTTGCTCCGCATCTAAACTGTGCTACCCGGGGAATCGGAGCGGAATGCAGAGCGTGTAGCATGGGAAGGCCTGCCAACTGCGAGAACTTCGCTGAGGGCGATGTCTCTCCGGGCCTGTTTATCGGCATATCTCGTGACCTGGGCGGAGGCTTCGCGCCTTATCTCGTGGCGCACAAGAGCCAGATTTTCAAATTGCCTCAAGGCGTATCCCCTAAGGAAGGCGCTATGATAGAGCCGCTATCGGTAACGCTTCAGGCTGTGCTGGACAATATGCCCGGCAGCGACGACCAGGTGCTCATCATCGGCGGCGGCGTGATAGGCAACCTCATCGTCCAGTCAATACGCGCCCTCGGCATAGACTGTCCCATCACGGTGGCGGAGCCCTCGCGGTTCCATGCCGAACTAGCCTCTCAAGCAGGCGCAAACCACCTGATCACCGACGGCGATATACTGCATCATACGGTGCGCCTCACCGGAGCCAAAGCATACAAACCCTTGCTTGGCCCTGAGATACTCATGGGCGGCTTCACCAAGATATTCGACACCGTGGCCAGCACCCAAACCCTCAACGCCGATATGAGAGCGCTAAGGACAGGCGGGGTACTGAGCGTGGTGGGGATAGGTAAGGAAGTAAAAATCGACCTCACACCCTTGTGGCTTAAGCTCCAGACCATAAAAGGTGTCTACTGCTTCGGATATACCGATTTACGTGGCAAAAAAGAGCACGTTTTCGAGATCGCCCTAGATTTCGTGAAGCAGAAGAAGGTCGCTCTTGAGGCTATGGTAACGCACATATTCTCAATTGAAGATTACCGCGAGATGATTGAGGTCAACCTGCACAAAGGGAAATACAAAGCAGTAAAGACCATGGTACGCTTCACTTAGAGGTCATTTTTAACGCGCTTCGGGCTAGACTTTCAACTTCTCCCTGAATGCCTTGACGTGAGCTTTATATTCTTCCAGTCTCTGCGGTGACATCTCGTCAGGCCATTCGGTACCGACTTTATTCAGCAAATCAACTATGACAGAGCTTTTGGGTGCGATTACCAGAGCTCTCTTTACGTCGCCTTTGTCCAGCTTTATCTTTCCCGTCATGAAAAGCGAGATAAAACCCTGTTCCTTCTTTATCAGCCTTTTCCATATCGAGGGAGTTGCCCCGAAAACCAAGTCTGACTTCGTTTCGGCGTCATCCTTACTCAGCATCATGCTATCATCCTGCATAACACCATCATTGACGTGGAGACTGAAGTAGATGTCCTTGTCTATACCGAACTTAGGGTCTGCACTGATACGAAAAGAAGCAAACAAGGTCATACCTTTGAAATTCTTACTCTGATTTTCCGGATTTTCCCTGTAGACCTTGCCCAGAGCTGCCACCCATTCCGGCGTTGCATAAGGTAACATCTTTCCCTCCTTAATCCCTCTATTTGAGTATGCCCTGCTCCTTCATCTTCTTGATTTCCTCTTCCCTCAATGCCCTTTTGAATATCTTTTCGGTTACAGTCAGTGGCAGTTCGTCTCTGAACTCTATGTGTTTGGGGACAGCGATGGAAGGAAGCTTCTCCTTGCAATAGGCGATGATATCATCGGCGTTCAGCTTGCCTTTGTATTCCTCTTTTGGTTTTATGAAAGCCTTTATCCTCTCGCTTCCGGGGCGCTCGGGGTCAGGTATGCCCACCGCCGCAGCCATAGCCACCCCGGGATATTTGAACAGAACCTGGTCAACCTCTGTGGTGTAGACTTTGTATCCAGATATATTAGCCATGTCCTTGATCCGGTCCTCCAGAACGAAGTAGCCGTTTTCATCCATTCTACCGATGTCGCCGGTGCGGAGCCAGCCGTTGTCCAGTCCGCTGCCGGGCTTGGGCCAGTATCCCTTCATGGTCTGTGGTCCGCGAACCCATATCTCACCGCTCTCGCCCGCTCCGAGCTCCTCCCCTGTTTCCAGTCTCATTATCTTCACCTCGGTATCAGGGACAGGCACACCGATGCCCAGTATTTCCTTAGCCACAAAACCCGTGAGTTTGGAGAAGGTCGAGATGTTTATATGGGTCATCGGTCCACACTCGGTCAAACCGTAGCCCTCTGTCACCGGCATCAACATATCGGACTTAATAGCATTGAAAATCCCTTCGGGGAGCGGGGCAGCTCCCGACATGAACATGACCGGCAGTCGCCCTATCTTTCTCTCGGCTATCATCATCAGGTGAGTGGGGACAACGTAGATTAGGATAGGGCGGTTCTCCTTTATGAGGTTCACGGTCTGGTCGATGTCCCTGGGGTCCGATACCAGCAGGATTCGCAGCCCCAGGGAAATGCTTGCTTGCGCCCCCAGATGCCCGTACGAGTGGAAAAGGGGTACGACTATCTCTGTGGCAGCCTTGCCTTTAAGCCCGGGCCAGAGAGGCTCAAGCGTCCATGTAGCTTGTCTTATATTGCAAGCCCGGTTGTAATGGGTAATCATCACGCCCTTGGGTACTCCTGTAGCTCCGCCTGTAAAGGAGAGATAAGCCAGGTCTTCCATAGGGTTGATTTCAACTTGAGGTGGCTTTGGCTCATGTTGTGCTATCAGGTCTTTGAACTGGTAAGCGCCTGGCACCTGCTTTGCTTCGGGTGCTTTGGTGGCATAGTCCATAGGCGAGGTTACGATAACATTCTTGAGCTTGGTTTTGCCCTTTAATGAATTCACCAGGCTCAAGCCTTCGTCCGAACAGACTACAGTCTCTGCGCCTGACTCACCGATCTCGTATTCCAGGTCGAGAACCCTGTGAAGTGTGCTGCAGGGGACAAGGGCACCGCCCGTTTTGGATACGGCGAAATCGGTTATTATGGATTGCGGGCAATTCGGTAGAATCGAAGCCACCCTGTCGCCCTTCTTAACGCCCAGCCCTGCAAGGGCGTTCGCCAGCCTGTCCACGTAGTTTCTTAGCTCGCTATACTTTATTCTCTTTCCTAGATACTCTATAGCAACCTGTCCGGGATATGCTTCTGCCGAATCGTCCAGGAATTTATATACAGGTGCTCGGGAGTATGGCTCCAGGGTCTTTTTCAGTGGATAGGGGCCTATTTTATAGTTCTTGAGCCAAGGCTTATCGCTGCCTTTTATCTTCTCTGTCATAAGCTGTCCCTCTATTTCCCCCAGATATCGGGGATATACTCCTCCAGCCTCAGTTGTTTGAGTTTCTCAGGGGTTGGTTTCCCTGTAGCCTTGTCCCATCCCCTCAGTTCGTAGTACTTGTCCAGCATAGCGGGTAGATTCTCGTTCACCTTGCCTGCGGCCGGGCCCTCAGTCAGCGGTTCTTCAAGAAGACGCGACGGCAGAGTGTCGTCGGCTCTGGTTACTCCTTCCCTTACATTAAAGACCCTGGCAAGGTTGTAAGCCCTTTCGCCAACCTTCGTCAAGTCCTCATAGGTGAATTTATGCCCCAGACAGTGCTCCACAAGCTCCACCCATTCCTCCGAAGCCAGGCAGAAGCCCATGAATTTGCACGCTCCCAGCGTGTCGAGGGCGGTCATTACATTCTCCAGTTCCACCAGGACATGGACTTCCTCAGGGTCAGCCACGAGCGGGTCTTTGATCTGGCTGTCTGGAACGCAGAGGAAGGGGATATCGAGAAAAGTGGGACCTTGAATATAGGCTGTGATATGGTCGCCGCCCCTGTTGGCGACGGCATATGCTAGACCGGTTATCTGGACAGCCCGGGAATCATAGGCTGGAAGCTCTAACCCTTTTACGTTCATGGCGAACTTCTCAGCCCCCTTATCCAGCTTCTGCGCCATCTTCCTCGTTCCCTCAGCTAAGAGGTTACCTATACCCTCCCTTTTCGCTATCTTGTGAATAAGTGCAATCATAACATCCGCGTCGCCGAACTTGAGCTCCAATCCATGCGTATCCGATTTGGTCAATATGCCCTTCTCATAGCACTCCATGGCAAAGGCTATAGTGGCGCCAGTGGATATGGTATCCATCCCGTACTCGTTGCAGAGGTAATGCCCTTTGGTAATTGCCTCCATATCGGTTATTTGACATTGTCCTCCCATCGTGCCCACGCTTTCGTATTCCGGTCCCTCCCCCTTGGCGCCCTTGTATTTCCCGCTTCGTATCTCGCTTCCCCTGCCGCACTTTAAGGGGCAAGCGAAGCAGCCCAGAGGCTCTTTGAGCACCTTATCGCTGAGAGCCATCGCGTTTATTTCTTCTATCTGTGGGAAAACACTGCTCTGCCAGTTTCTGGTGGGGAATCCACCCCTTACATTCACGAGGTCGATAACGGCATTCGTACCGAATGTCTCTAACGTTACTTTGAACATGTGCTGGTCAAGCAACTCGAACTGTTTCTTTGCCACCTCAGCGAAAGCAGTCGGGTTCGCCAGTTTCACTGGCTTCTTTCCAAATACAGCGATAGCCTTCAGTCTTTTCGAACCCATAACAGCCCCACCACCACATCTCCCCGCCGCCCGGTGCAGGTCATTCATAATGCTGGCATATCTGACCAGGTTCTCACCGGCTATGCCAATGCAGTCGACATTGAATTTCTCCCCCAACTCCTTTCGTATCAGCTCTGTAGTCTCAAAAACGCCTTTGCCCCACAGATGGCTGGCATCCCTTAACTCAGCCTTATCTTCCGTGATAACGAGGTAGGCAGGTTTTGACGAGATGCCCTGAAATATTATCCCGTCGAAACCTGTTTTCTTAAAATCCACTCCCCAGAAGCCGGCTGAATTCGATTGAGCCCAGAGGCCAGTCAAAGGCGATTTGAAAACCCAATTGAATCTGCCGGTGCTGGGTGCTGTGGTTCCAGTTAATGCCCCAGTCATAAGTATAAGCTCATTCTTAGGCCCCAGTGGGTCTGCTCCTTTGGGAACCCCATGATAAAGATAGTGAGTTGCTAACCCAGCGCCCGTGAGAAATTTATCAAACAGGCTTTGCGGAATCGCTTCTTGTGAAATCTTGGCCTCAGATAGGTCAATCCTCAGGATTTTTCCATGTCCTCCGTACATCATACCTCCTTAGCAACTAATGGTTGCCTGACCTTTCCACCAGCTTTGGGCGGCACCTTGCTCATAGCATATTCTGCCAGAGCAGTGATGGTCAAGCTCGGGTTTACGCCTGGGTTGGCGGGTACGATTGACCCATCCACCACATAGAGGCCCGGGTAATTGTGCACCTGGCAGTCCAGCCCCACCACCCCCTCTTCGGCATTCTGTCCGAATTTACAGCCACCTAGAATATGTGCTGAGGTCTCCATGTTAAGCAGGCTCTCGCTGATTGAGCCAGCGGCAATTCCGTTCATCTTGGCGGCGAAGTCATGCGTAACCTTGTGCGCGATATTAATTCTAGGCGGCAGCGATTGTTCAATATCCGGTTTGGAAACCAGGTCGCGGCGGAAAAGGGTGAGCAGACTGCGTCCCAGCCGCAGGCGCAAACGGTTGTCTGTTGTCTGCATCACAAGCAGAATCGTGGTACGGCGAGCCCAGCCAAATGGATTATGGCCCCAGGCATAGTCCAGAGGATGGCGCAAAATCTCCCAGATAAATCTGCCCAGACGCACCAGTGCTCTCGGCGACCTATCGAACAATGGACCAGCTATGAGCAAAATGAACCCCGAGCCATTAGGGAATCGCACCGGCTCAATGCAGGTTGCCTCATCTCCATGGAAAATGGATGTGATGGCTATACCTTTGGAGTAGTCAACTTTTCCCCCACGGCGGCTTGAGACACCCAGTAGAGCCTCGCTGTTAGTGCGTACCATATCGCCGAGACGTGGCGAGATGTTGGGGAGCAAGCGAGTAACATCGCGGCATTGGAAGAGCAGCTTCATAGTCCCCAGCACGCCGCCGGAGAGGATCACATTACGCGCGCGCACGCGCCGCTTGGGTTTGAGGAACCAGGCAGTAGAACGGTGATAGGCCAATTCATATCGGGCGCCATCCGGTTGACCCGGGGGCAAGGGTCTGATCTCGGTTACCTCAGATTCAGGTGTGACCTGGGCGCCCCACTTCTCAGCAAAGTAAAGGTAGTTCTTGTCTAAGCTGTTCTTAGCATTATTGCGGCAACCTACCATGCAGCCGCCACAGTGCTGGCATCCTCGCCTTGGCGGGCCCTCGCCACCGAAGTAAGGGTCGGGGACATCTTCTCCCTCTGGCCCAAAGAAACGGCCTGTATAGGTGGCACGGAAGGTATCACCTTGCCCCATCTCGTCAGCAATTTCTTTCAACACATCGTCCGCAGGCCACAGCTTCGGATTGATAGCTACGCCCAGCATCTTGCAAGCTGTTTTGTAATGCGGGGCTAGTATATTCTTCCAGTCAGCCAGGTTCCGCCAGGATGGGTTTTCAAACAGCTTATCGTCCGGTACCTCCAGCACACCCGCATACATGAGGCTTCCACCTCCTACGCCTGCACCATGTAGAATGAGTCCACACTCCATAGGGGTGAACTCCCAGGTTCCGAAACAGCGCAAGATAGGCATCCAGACAAACTTCCATACCAGCCAGTTGCTGAAGGGAAAGTCCCGGTTGCTATAGCGCTTGCCGCGTTCGAGCACAAGCACCTTATAGCCCTTCTCAATCAGGCGCATGGCAGAAACACTTCCCCCGAAGCCGGAGCCGACGATTACATAATCGAAAATCCCTGCTCGCTTCGAATCAATAGTAGCCATACAAACCCCCTGAATGATAATTCCTAGCACGATGATTTGCGACGATAATATCAATATATAGAATTACTGTCAACTGTTGACAATTTACAAAATGTTGTATATATTCACATCAAGATTCAGATTGTCGGAGGATTCCCTGAAGTGAAATTTAAGCCCCTGGAAAATCTTGATGAACAAGTAGCTGAATACCTGTCAAATCGAATAATCAGAGGACAACTATCTCCTGGAGAGAGAATCTTAGAGACAAAACTGGCACGTGAGCTTGGTGTCAGTAGAGGGCCGATCAGAGCAGCACTGCGTATATTGGAAAATAAGCGATTGGTGAAGCTTGTGCCTCGCCGGGGTGCCCAAGTCAGCGAACTATCGGTTTCCTTCATCGATCGCCTCTATGATATTCTGATAGAATTATTAGCCTTAGCAACCAGAAAGGCAGTCCAGAACAGAACCAGAAAGGACCTTACCCCAATTCGCCGTTCTTTAAGTAAAATAGAGGCCTGTGCCTTAAAGGGAGACACCTATGATTATTATAATGCTATTTTTGAATTTTTTGTAGTCGAGATTGAGGCGGCCAAAGACCCCTTGCTAGCCAGACTACTCCGAGACTTAGAGCCAAGCGCGCGCCGCATCCAATTTGCCTCCCTAGCCCGCAGGAAAGAGGACCTCAAAAGAAATGTAGTGTATTTCCAGGATGCCGTCAAATATATTGAGGCGGGAGACCCTATCCTGGCTGACAAGGTTATCCGTGCATACGCTCAAAACGAGAAGGAATTTGCTCTCAACAACACACGAACTCATATAAAGAAGTAGGTCTCATATAGAACCAAAATAAAATATTCGAGGAGGGAAGACATGAAAGAAAAGTTGATCAGAAAGGGTGCCTCATTTTTCTTTGAGGATGCGCCTGCCAGAGAGGTGTTTACGCCTGAAGATTTCAACGAAGAGCACCAGATGATAATCAGTAC